>CALBET010000738.1 GCA_937888665.1 uncultured Acidobacteriota bacterium | reverse complement strand
ATCGGATCGTGGGTGGCTGTGGGCGCCGGTGCAGGTGGCTCCGAAGACAGGAGCTCCCGCGGCGGCTCCTCTCGCGATGGGGTCATCTCGGTGGCGACGTTGGCGCTTGCCGGTTCCCCCGTTAAGGCCGACAGGTCGAAGCCCTCGGGCTCCTCGGGCTGTGCTGGCTTCTCGGGCGCTTTCTTGAAATTGAAGATTCCCACGGCTTACTCCGTTGAGGCCGGCTCTTGGCTGTTGTCGACCGCCGCGAGCAGTGTGTGCCACGCCAAGATCGCGCACTTGACGCGAGCCGGATAGTCTCGCACACCCGCGAACACCGTCAGTTTCCCGAGACTCGCGTCCGCCGGAGCGGCCTGATCGGTCACCATTTGGTGAAAGCGCTCAAAGAGCGCTCTCGCTTCGTCAAGGGTTTTCCCTTTGATGCCCTCGGTCATCAATGAGGCCGAGGCTTTTGAAATTGCGCACCCGGAGCCTTCGAACCGGATGTCGGTCACCACCCCGTCCGCGACGTTCAAGGCGACCGTCAGCTTGTCGCCGCAGAGCGGGTTGTGGCCGTCCGCCTGCAGGGTCGGGTCCTCGAGGCGTCCAAAGTTGCGTGGACTCCGATTATGGTCGAGGATGACCTCCTGATACAGCTCTCTCAAATCTGACATGACGGTTCCAGTATTTTCACGGAGCTACGCCCCGGACCCGACGCGGCCGCTCCGCGGGGACCCCAGAATGCCCCACTCCGCGACCGCGGGGCGCGCATTATCGCGCGCCCTCCCCTGACGGGCCTGCCCGCCGAAGCCTCGGCGGAGGCGGGTCCTAACCGAATATCTCGCGCACCTTGGTCAGCGCCGCCACCAACTGATCGATCTCGGCCGTCGTGTTGTACATCGCGAGCGACGCGCGGGCGGTGGCCGGCACCCCGAACCGCTCCATGACGGGCTGGGTGCAGTGATGCCCGGTACGAATCGCGACACCCTCGGTATCGACGATCGTGCCGATATCGTGCGCGTGCACGCCGTCGAGCACGAACGACAGGATGCTCGCCTTGTTCGGCGCCGTTCCGATGAGTCGCAATCCCGGCACCGCCTCGAGCGCCGCGGTGGCGTACTCGAGCAGCGGACGTTCGTGCGCGGTGATGGCCGCGAAGCCTACCCCGGCGATGAAGTCGACCGCGGCGCCCAGCCCGATCGCGCCCGCGATATGCGGTGTCCCGGCTTCGAACTTATGGGGCACCTCGTTGTAGGTGGTCCGCTCAAAGGTCACCGAGCGAATCATGTCGCCGCCACCCTGATAGGGCGGCATGGCGTCGAGTAACGCCCGGCGCCCATACAGGGCTCCGATACCGGTCGGGCCATACAGCTTGTGACCGGTGACCACGTAGAAATCACAGCCGAGGGCCTGCACGTCGACGGGCATGTGATACGCCGCCTGTGACCCGTCGATCAGCACCGGCACACCGTGAGCTTGGGCCAGCTCCACCACCTCGCGCACAGGATTGATGGTGCCGAGCGAGTTGGACATGTGCACGATCGACAGCAGCTTGGTGCGAGGACCGAGCAGGGACGCCAGTTCCTCCAGCATCAGCTCGCCGGTATCAGAAATCGGCACGACGCGAAGCCGGGCGCCCTTCTCCTCACACAGCATCTGCCACGGCACAATGTTTGAGTGGTGCTCCATGGTCGAGATGACCACCTCGTCACCGGCGCCGACGGTCTGGCGGCCAAACGTCTGCGCCACCAGGTTGATGCCCTCGGTGGCGTTCCGCGTGAAGATGATCTCAGCCGGTTCGGTCGCATTCAGAAAACGGGCCACCTTCGCGCGCGCGCCCTCGTAGGCTTCGGTCGCGTGCTGGCTCAGCGCATACACGCCACGGTGGATGTTGGCGTTTTCCTCGGCGTAGTACCGGGACAACGCGTCCAATACCGGGCGGGGTTTCTGGGTCGTGGCGGCGTTGTCCAAATACGCGAGCGGCTTGTCGCCGACCCGTTGGGCGAGAATCGGGAACAACTCGCGGATCCGTCCGACGTCGAACGGCTCTGGGGCGACTAGCGGGTCCGTGGGTGCCACCGTTGTTGTTGTCACGTCAACGTCGCGGTAGACGTCAGTCACCGGCGCCGACCGGCAACCGCTCAGTGAGCAGCGTGTCGAGCTGACGGCGGACCGCGTCGATCTTGATGTGGCGCAGCAGGTCGGCCGCGAACGCATGAATCAACAGCTGTCGCGCCTGGGTTTTAGACAACGCACGAGACCGCAGGTAGAACAGCGACTCGGCGTCGAGTTGGCCGACGGTGGCCCCATGGGTGCACTTCACATCGTTGGCGAAAATCTCGAGCTGCGGCTTCGTGGTGACCTGCGCATCTTCGGACAACAGCAGCGCCTTGTTCGATTGCTTCGCGTCCGTCTTCTGCGCATCGAGGCGCACGATGATCTTGCCGTTGAACACCGCTCGGCTGCGGCCGCTGAGGATGCCCTTGTACAGCTCATGGCTGTCACAGTGGGGTTGCGCGTGGTCGATCGTCGTCTGATTGTCGACCAGCTGCCCGCCATTGCCCAGATAGAGGCCGTTCAACGTGCAGACCCCGCCTTCCCCGTTCAGCACCACGCGTACGTCGTGCCGCAGGATCGCCCCGCTGAGGCTGATGGCATGCGATGAAAAGTTGCCGGCCCGGCCTACCGAGGCACGCAGTCCGCCAATGCGAAAGCCCGCCTCCGCCTCGCGCACCACGACGTAGTGGTCGACGATGGCGCTGTCCCCCACCACGACCTCGGTCACGGTGTTGTTCAAGTACGGGGTCTCGCCCGTGCCGGCGTGGCTCTCGACCACTCGGACTTGACTGTTGGCAGCGGCCAACACCAGGGCCCGCGGCTGACTCAGGACCGGCGCCTCGCCCGTGGTAGTGAGGAACAGTAGATGGATCGGCGCCTCGACGACGACCCCCTCGGAGATTTCGATCACGGCGCCGTCCCGCAGGAACGCGGTGTTCAGCGCCGCGAACGCGTCGTTCTCGATGCGAGCCAGGCGTCCAAGATGTGGCAGGACCGTCTCCGGGTCGCTGGCCAGCACGTCGGCCAGACTCCGCGCCCGCATACCCGACGGCAACCCGTCGGCTGTCGATAGCGCCGGGTTGAACAGTCCGTTGACGAACACCAGCTCTGGGCCGTCCAGTTTGGGTAAGTGCAACGCGTCGAGTTCGGCTCTGCTGAACTCCGGCGTCGTCGTCGGGGCGACGAACGGCGTGTCGGCGATCGGGGCGACATTCGAAAAACGCCACTCCTCAAGCCGCGTCGTCGGAAAGCCGAGACGGTCGAAACAACTGAAGGCATCGTCACGCAACGACGCAAGCGCACGCGGGAGCGCGACGGATTGCGCGAGGGCGGCGAATTGGGCGGCGTAGCTGTCGGCGCCGGTGGCGATCTGGGTCATATGATCACCTAGGCCGACACAGCGGCCGGCTCGGTTGCGATCCAACCGTAGCCCTTCTCCTCGAGCTCGAGGGCCAGCTCCTTGCCACCGGACTTGACGATGCGACCGCCCGAGAGCACGTGCACGAAATCGGGCACGATATAGTTCAGCAGCCGCTGGTAGTGTGTCACTACTACCAGCGATCGCTCGGGACCACGGAGGGCGTTGACGCCGCCCGCGACGGTCTTCAAGGCGTCGATGTCGAGTCCCGAGTCGGTCTCATCCAGAATCGCGAGGGTCGGTTCGAGCACCGCCATCTGGAAGATTTCGTTGCGCTTCTTCTCGCCTCCGGAGAATCCCTCGTTCACCGGCCGGCTGAGCAGGGTGTCATCCATCTCCAGTAGCTTCATCCGCTCCCGGATCAATGTCATGAAGTCCATGGCATCGAGTTCTGGCAATCCGCGGTGCTTTCGCACCTCATTCAACCCGGCTTTGAGCAGATAGGCGTTGTTGACGCCCGGGATCTCCACTGGATACTGGAACGCGAGAAAAACCCCTGCCCGCGCCCGCTCCTCCGGTTCGAGGTCCAGCAGATTCTGCCCCTTGAAGGTCACGGTCCCGCCGGTCACGTCAAGTCCGTCCCGGCCGGCAAGCACACCAGCCAGCGTGCTCTTCCCAGAGCCGTTGGGCCCCATGATGGCGTGGACCTCGCCAGGGTTCACCGTCAGCGTGATG
>CALBET010000737.1 GCA_937888665.1 uncultured Acidobacteriota bacterium | reverse complement strand
CATAGCGACACGCAAAGACGTGCTGGTCCTTCGCGAAGGTCGGCAAGACATCGACGATGCGCTCGATGGCCGACGGGTTGCCGTTGCTTTCACGCCACGTGGTGCCTCCGTCGTGAGAGATGTTCAAGCCTTCGAACGAACCGCAGAGCACGGTCTTGTCAGCGGGCCAATTGGGCGAAATCGCCAGCGAGGTGTAGTGGTTCGTGGTCTGCGTCGTCTTGTTGACGCGCAGGGCGGTGAGCGTCCACCCCTTGCCACCATCCATGGAGAAGAACACGCCTGCATTGCGCGTGCATGCAAACAGCTCGTAGGTCGTCGTGCCTCGCACCGCTCTCACTTCATTGACTTCGAGATCCGACAGCCCGACGCAACGCGAACCAAACGTCTTGCCGCCATCATCTGATCGCAAGACACCAGCACCCCAAGTCGAAACCCATATGATGCCATCCTTGGCAAAGTCGGGCGACGGCTCAATGTGGGTCGGCGGCGCAGCTAGCTTGATCGAAGTCCAGTTCTTGCCGGCGTCCTTGCTGGTCATTAGCAAGCCCGTCGACAACCCGACAAACACCGTCTGGTCTTGTTCAAAATCGGGCGAGACGGCAATTGACTCGATGTGGCCTGCAGTCGGAGCGAACACGCGACGACTGGTCTTGCCACCATCGAAGGAGGCCAGCATTGCGTGACCCGCCGCAAAGAACAGAACTCGAGTGCCATCCTTCGCAACCGGCGGCACCGCGAGGTAGCTCAAGCGATTGTTGTGCACTGGGTCACCCCAGGTCTTGCCGCCGTTGCCTGAAATTTGCAGGCCACCGTCCTGCGTCACAACATAGGTGACACCAGAAGTGTTCCAGTCGGACGCCAGCACGATCTCACGGAACACCTGACCACGGATGCCACTTCGCGAAGGCTTCCACGTGAGTCCGCGATCATTGCTGATCAAGAACAGGTTGATGGTGCCCGGCGACGCCACGAACATGCGCGGGTCTTCCGGGTAGCCCGGAGCAAACGCAACCGCAGAAATGATGTCGTGCGGATGATGTGGCAGCGGCTTGGCTGGCGGATCACCGCCAAGACTGGTAACTACCAACAGCACGTTGAGAAGGGAGCTCATAGAATTCGGGAACGGTATTGCCAACGCACGCAGATAGAAAGCCCGCCACCTATGCATGCTGGTGCGCCCTCGTCGCTGGTGCTACGATCGCATTTCACGCGCCTCCTCGGCCAGACACGCAGAATACTGCAGCGAAGCACTACTGCTGCCCGGCGAACGCCGCGAATTCAGCGAAGGGCCTCTCCAAAGCACCCGAATGAACGCTCCACGCAAACTGGCACTCGCCACATCACTCCTCCTTATGATGTGCAGTTGCTCCGATCCGAAGACGGCAACGAACAACCCGAGCAGCGGCGCCAACGCGAGCAGTGACGCCAACTCGATTACGAGTAGTGGCGGGGCACCACAACCAGCGCAGACGAAGCAAGACCCCATCCAAGAGACCTTGCTCGCGACTCTACTGGCCCGCCGCACGGCGAACGAGAGCATCTTCATCGCCGACGTCAAGGATGAGAAGTACAGTGAGTCGCCGTCACTCCGGGCGATCGCAGCAGAACTCAGCAAGCAGGGTGTCGCCTTCAAGCAGCCGCTCTATCAGAAGTACACCTACTACCTAAATCGCTTGATCCCTCTGCTTCGACAGAAGGGCAAGGTGTGGTTGCTCTACGATCACCAATTGGCAGAACTCAGTGAACTGCTCAAGCGTGAATTCCTGGACCGCCAACAGATCGAGTTCGAACACGAGTTCCCCGCAGGAACCCTGGTTCTCGTCTCCAACGCGTTCTCCGAGGATGGCGATCAGGCGTACCGACTCGAAACAATCGGCACGCGCGGGGGTCTGACCACCAACGTCGCGTTCACGCCCGACAACTCCATGATGTTCACATCTACCAAGGAGGGGGTGATCCGCTGGACCTCGATGGAGAACACGGAGGTCAATGGCACCGCGGCGCGGTTCCCGCGGGCCAAGAAGGGCCAGGCAGGAGTCTTCAACGGTGGTGAATCCGGCATGGTTGGACTGACGCTACACCCGGGCTTCGCTACGAATCGGCGGCTGTTCCTGCACTACAACTGGGAGTACGTGGACGGAAAGCGTTCAGCCATCACCAGTGAATGGCGAGTAGACCTATCGAAGGCCCCCAAGGAAATCACCCTGCTGGACGAGCGCAAGATTCTCGTCATCGAGCAAACGCACGACACCCACAATGCGGGATGTCTACAGTTCGGCCCGGATGGGTACCTCTACATCAGCATCGGCGACGGCCATCAAGGTCAGGTCAAGGAACGATCGCCAGCCCACAACTTGCGCGGCAAGGTCCTGCGCATCGATATCGACAAGCGTGACCCTGGTAAGGAGTATGCGATACCCGGTGACAATCCGTATGTCACAGACGCAGTCATCCTGCCGGAGACTTGGGCGTGGGGGTTCCGCAACCCGTGGCGCATTTCATTCACACCTGATGGCCGCCTCATCGCCGGCGACATCGGGGAAGACGTCAACGAAGAGCTGACGTTCGTCGTCAAGGGAAAGCACCATGGCTGGCCTTACGTCGAGGGCGCCAACAAGCGATACGAGTGGACAGTATCCGCAAGTGAGCAACCACCGCTGCTACCCTACGGTCGCTCTCATGGCATGTCGGTCATTGCCGGCCAAACCTACCAAGGAAAAGACCTTCCCGAACTCAGCGGGCGATTCGTCTTTGCCGACTACCTGTCAGGAAGCATCTGGGCCATCGACCTTCCTGAGGATTCCTCGACAACGATGAGTATCGATGATGCCGAACTGCTCCTGCAGTGGCCATTGATGATGACCACGATCACATCGGGACCAGGAGGCGAACTCTACTTCGGCTCGCACACCGGCGAGGTCCACCGATTGGCCCGAGGCAAGGCTGCCCTCCCGGGAACCCAACTCGCACCACCGACGACACCGGCCGATCCAGCTATCGCACGCAGCACATTTGGAACCGACTTCACTACCACCCCAACCAGCAAGAGCACGGCCACTCAGGTTGCACTCGGTGCGCGTCTATTCCGCGACACCACTATTGGAGCGGCAGGCAACGTGTCCTGCGCTACGTGCCACGAACTAGACAACTACGGCCAAGACAGCAAGGCAACGACGATTGCCAGCTCCGGCCCGTCGCGCAACACTCCTTCCATCTTCAACGTCAGCCGTCAGTTTGCGCAGTTCCGTGATTGCCGCGTCAATACGGCAGAAGAAGCCGCCATCGCATCCCTGACCACACACATGGGGCATGCCTCAAGTGAGGAAGCGGCTGCGCATGTCAGCAAACTCTCCAACTACCCGAGCGCATTCGCCGCGGCTTTCCCTGGCACGAACAAGGTCACGCCTGAGCAAATCGGACAAGTTCTTGGAGCCTTCACACGCGAACTCACTACGAGTTCTCGCTGGGAAGAGTTCTTGGACGGCACTGACACGGCACTCACGACGGAAGAGCTTATCGGCCTCAACGAGTTCACCATGGCGGGCTGCGTGACATGCCACCAGTACCGCGGCTTGGGCGGCGGGATGCAGCAGAAG
>CALBET010000736.1 GCA_937888665.1 uncultured Acidobacteriota bacterium | reverse complement strand
CGGAGGGTCTTGAACGGAATCTCCATCTCGACGGTCCAACCGCCAGGGAAGCGCCCGGTGCGCACATCCCACACGGGATTCCAATCGCCGTTCGGGTTCCCTTCGTTCGAGAACTGCTGGTCAGCGCGCGCGCCCAGCGGGTTCGTGTAGAAGTTGAAGCCGTTCCGACGGTCGTAGAACGTGTCGAAAAAGGCGGTGAACGTGTCGTTCTGCCGCAACTGGTTGGTGTCGCGGCGCATTTCGTTGGCGACCCACTGACTCTCGGGCGCTGAATCCCAGACACGGGCCGAGACATACACATTCGTGTCGTCGAACATGATCCAGGCCTCGGTCTTCTCGCTCGCGGGCGCGCCCTCCACCGGCACCTGTTGGATGAAGTCCGTGATCGCCGGCACCTCCGCATACACGGCCTCGTCGAGTGCGCCGTCGAGGCGGATACCCTGGGCCAGCCTGATGGCGCGGACCGTGGTGCGGCCCTGTTCGTCGCGCGTCATCACCGCCGGGGGTATGGGAGGCGGTGGGCCTTGAATGGCGGCGAGCATGCCGCTCGGAAGCTGAACCGCCAGTCCGGCGGACGCGACCCCGCCGGCCGCTGCGGCGGGCGCTTGGACTGGCGCGACGGCAGCGTCAGGAGGAGCGGGGCTGGGTGTGGTCTGGGCCGCTGCCGGCGGCCGTGGCGACGCAAGTGCGGTGCTGGCGCCGGCGGTCGCCATGGCGGCCGGGTTTGGGAGCGGACCGGACAACTCCGCGACAACCTGATCCTGCAGGCTGAAGAGATCCCCAACCGCGCCATCGACTTTCGCAGAGCGGACGACCGTTCCGTCCGTCAGGTCGACGACTCGGCCGGTGATCCGGATCGACTCCCCAAGCCGCTGGTAGGCGCCGCTCGCCACGAACTGGGCGCCCAGACCGCGACCGACCTCCAGCGCCTGACGCGCAACCGACGCTTCGCCGAGCGACACGTCACCGCCGGCCGCCGGGCTGGTCGGTAACGCCGCGATCACCGCCGACCCTGGGGGAAACCCGGTGGCCAGCGACTCGGCGATGCCAGCACCAATCCAGGCGTCGACCGCGGCGCCCGTGAGGTTCGCGAAGGGAACGATCACCACGGTCGAGGACGCTCGCGAGACGCCGGCTCGGCCCGGCTGGGCCGACGCTGGAGCCGTGACGACGAGCGCGAGCAGCGCGACGAGCGCGACGGCCGGGGAAACAGGGGAAAGCTTCATACTCACATAGGCTCCGAGACACACCAATACCGGTCCAGCCGCTGTCGAACGACGGACAGTCCCACACAGAGTAGGATACGACCAATCACCCGGGCCGTTTACGCCGTTTGGCACACCAACCGGCCGAATGGAGGCGAGAACGATATAATTGCGCTCACCTATCTCGATGGCTCGCGGCGCCCGCTCGGGGCACGACGGCTGCACAGTATACAGTTCGCCCCACAGGAGTCAGATATGACACGTCGCTGTCTACCCATCGCTGCGCTCGGTCTGGTGTCCATCTTCACCGCCTCCGCCGCCGCCGGGCAGGTGCAGAACTATGTGCCGGTGACCGACGCGATGCTCCAGAATCCGGACCCGGGCGACTGGCTCAACTGGCGACGAACCCTGGACGCCCAGGCCCACAGCCCGCTCGATCAAATCACCGCTGACAACGTCGGCGACCTGCGTCTGGTCTGGAGTTGGGCCCTACGAGAGGGTCCCCAGCAGACGACCCCGCTGGTCCACGACGGGGTGCTGTTCATTGCGAACCCCGGCGAGGTCGTGCACGCGATCAACGCCGCCACCGGCGACCTGATCTGGGAGTACATCCGCGGCACCGAGGCCCCGGGCGACAGCTTTGGCGGACCACCGCCCGGACGCATGACCCGCAACATCTCGATGTACCAGAACAAGATTTTTCTCAACACGGCTGACGCGCATGTGGTGGCCATCGACGCCACCACCGGCGAAGAGGTCTGGGACGCCGATATTGACCAGGGCGTCGGCTACCAGTTCTCGAGCGGGTCGATCGTGGCGGATGGGACGGTCGTCTCAGGGCTCACCGGCTGCGGCCGCTACCGCGAGGAGAGTTGCTACATCGTGGGGCTGGACGCGAACACCGGCGAGGAACGCTGGCGGACGTCGACCGTGGCCCTGCCCGGCACGCCCGGCGGCGACTCGTGGGGCGATCTGCCACCGATGTTCAGGGCCGGCAGCGACTCTTGGATTCCCGGGAGCTACGACCCGGTCACGCGAACGCTGTTTCACGGCACCTCGCAGGCCAAGCCGTGGGCGCGGGCTGTCCGAGGCACCGATGGCGACGCGCTCTATACCAACTCGACGCTGGCGCTCGACCCCGACACCGGGGAAATGAAGTGGTACTACCAGCATCTGCCCGGCGAAACGCTCGACATGGACGAAGTGTTCGAGCGGGTGCTGGTCGACTACGACGACCGACGATCGGTCTTCACCATGGGCAAGATCGGTGTGCTGTGGGAGCTGGCGCTCCAGACCGGTCGCTTCCGCAGCGCTCACGACCTCGGCTACCAGACCGTAGCCGACATCGACCCGAACACCGGCCAGGTCACCTACCGCGAGGGCACCATCCCGGAGATTGGCGAGGAGGTGCACTGGTGCCCCAGCACCTCCGGCTTCAAGAGCTGGCGGGCCATGTCCTACTACCCGGCGCTGGAAACCTTCTTCATCCCGATCAACCTGAACTGCGAAACGGCGGTGTTCGGACCGGTCGACCGGGTCGCCGGCGGCGGCGGCACGGGACCAGTCCGACGCACGAACCATCATCATCCGGACAGCGGCGAGCAGCTCGGCGAATTTCTGGCCATGAGCATGCGCACCGGCGAGGTGAAATGGCGCCGCCGTTTCCGCACGCCGATCACCAGCGCCGCCCTGACCACAGCCGGTGGGCTGGTGTTCGCCGGTGGCTGGGACCGCGACATCTTCGCCTTCGACGCCACGAGCGGCGAGACGTTGTGGTCGACCAAGCTCACGAACTCCATTCAGGGATTCCCGATCACGTTCGCGGTGGACGGCAAGCAGTATCTGGCGGTGCCCACCGGCGCTGGCGGCGCCAGCTGGGGCGGCGCGCTGCCGGCGCAGCTCACCCCGGAGGTGAAGCGCCCGGTCGGCGGCAACGGACTGTTCGTGTTCGCGCTCCCGGACTAGGACGCCAGCTCGGGTGTATCGACATGTGGGGCAAGGCTTCAGCACTCGTAGCAAGGGCCTTCAGGCCCGTTGGATCAGATTGACGCCACGAACTTCGACGACTTGCGAGTGGCCTGGCGCTGGCAATCGGCGGACGGCTCGCTGGACCTCGACACCATTCGGGAAACGGTCCCCAATATCCAGTTCCGCATGTTCCAGGCCACCCCGCTGATGGTCGACGGCGTCCTCTATCTCTCCACCGCGCTGCATCAGGTGGCGGCGGTCGATGCCGCGACCGGCGAGACGCTCTGGGTGCACGACCCCAAGGCCTATCTGGGCGGACGGCCCACCCACTTCTACAACTCGCGCGGCGTCGCCTACTGGTCAGACGACCGGCCTGGCATCAGTGACACCCGCATTTTTTTCGGGACGAACGAAGGCTATCTGATCGCGCTCGATGCCGACACCGGTGCGCCCGTGCTTGACTTCGGCGACAACGGGCGCGTCGACCTGATGGAGGGACTACCCCGCGCGGTGCGCGGAACCGGCGCCAACCGGCGTAATCCCTTCGGCGTCGCCTCGCCACCAATCGTCGCGCACGACGTGGTGGTCACCCCCAACGTCATTTCGGACGGCACGACTACCAAAGAGGCGATTCCCGGGTGGCTCAAAGGCGTGGACGCCCGTACCGGCGACACCAAATGGATGTTCCGCACGGTGCCACAAGCGGACGACTTCGGGGCCGAGACCTGGCTGAACGAGTCGTGGCGCTACTCGGGGAACACGAACGTCTGGTCGATGCTGAGTGTCGACGACGAGCTGGGATACATCTACCTTCCGATCGGCACGCCGACCGGCGACTACTACGGCGGGAGCCGGCCGGGCGACAACCTGTTCGCCGAGAGTCTGGTGGCGCTCGACATCGAAACCGGTCAGCGCATGTGGCACTTCCAGGCGGTACACCACGGCGTCTGGGACTACGACTTCCCCGCGGCGCCGACCTTGATTGACATCAGCCCGAACGGGCGCCCGATCAAGGCGGTGGCCCAGGTCAGCAAACAGGGATTCACCTATGTGTTCGACCGCGCGACCGGCGACACGGTCTGGCCGATCGAGGAACGACCGGTGGCGACCGGCACCGACATGGAGGGCGAAGCGCTCTCACCGACGCAGCCGTTCCCCACCAAGCCGCCCCCCTTCGAATACCAGGGTGTGACGGTCGATGACCTGGTCAACTTCACCCCCGAAATCCGCGCCATGGCGGTCGACGCGGTGAAGAACTTCCAACTCGGACCGCTGTTCAGCCCCCCGACGCTGAGCTACGACGGCGGACTACAGGGCACGATCCAGCGCCCCCACGTCGGCGGCGGCGCTGGTTGGGCGGGTGCGGCGGCCGACCCCGAGACGGGGCTGCTCTATGTGCCGTCGGTGAACCGATTCTCGGTGATCAAGTACTACACGCCGGACCCGGCAGAGGGCGGTAATCTGAACTACACGATGCGCGGGCTGGCGGCCGGTATCCAGCCCCGCATGCCGCAGGAGTTGCCACTGCTGAAACCGCCGTATACGCGCACCACAGCGATCGATCTCAACGAGGGCGACCACGCCTGGATGCAGCCAAATGGGGACGGCAACCGGATTCGCAATCACCCGATGCTGCGTGATCTCGACCTGCCGCCGCTCGGCGGCGACGGCCGCATCGGTCTCGTGCTGACTAAAACGCTGCTCATCAGCGCGCTATCGGCCGGTGGGACCGATGACGGCCCGCGTCTCATCGCGCGTGACAAGGCCAGCGGACAGATCATCGGCTCGGTCGACCTCCCGGCCCCCGCCATCGGCTCCCCGATGACCTACATGCACGACGGCGCGCAATACATCGCTCTGACGGTAGGCGGCGAGACACCCGAGCTGGTCGCGTTGCGCCTTCCCTAGCGATCAACCGTCCACCCGCATGGCTCGACCGGGCGACGGCTACCGCGAGGCGACCCGGGTCCACTTGCGGTTCGACCGGGCGCTCTTCAACAGCGCCTCGATGAACAGCATGCGCACAGGTCGACAATACGAAGCCCCGTGATGTACTCGGCGAGGCTCTCGGCATGGGTGCCGATGTCGCCCATACACCCGGCGCCCCCGCTGCGGGCCGGGTCCGTCCGCCATTCGGCCTGCTTCATCCCGGTCCGTTCCAGCCGTGTCGCCAGCCAGCCCTGCGGATACTCGACCACCACCTTGCGGAGCGGACCCAAATCTCCTTGCGCCACCATGACCATCCCCATCCGCAGCGTGCGTGACGCCGAATCGGTCACCAGATCACTCGTCACTCGTCAGTCTTCAGTCTTCAGTCTTCAAAGGCGGCGTCGAACGCCACGTTGGATGGTTCGAAGTCGATGTCCTTGACGTAATCGCACGACTCGCGCGCGCCATGCTCGCGGTCCATGCCCGAGTCTTCCCACTCGACCGACAACGGCCCGCGATACCCAATCTGATTGAGCGCGCGGATGATCGCCTCGAAGTCGACGTCGCCGCGACCGACCGACCGGAAGTCCCACCCGCGATTGGCCGCCCCGAAGGGGAGATGGGACGCCAAAATCCCGGTACGTCCGTCCAACGTGACCGCCGCGTCCTTCATGTGCACGTGATAGATGCGGTCCGAGAACTCCGTGATGAACCGCGCCGGTTCCATCCCCTGCCACTGTAGATGGCTGGGGTCGAAGTTGAACCCGAACGCCTCCCGCTCGCCGATCGCCTCGAGCGCCCGATGCGCGCTGACGATGTCAAAGGCGATCTCGGTGGGGTGCACCTCGAGCGCGAACCGCACGCCGCACGCGTCGAATTCGTCGAGTATCGGATTCCACAGGTCGGCGAACCGCTGATAGCCGGCATCGATCATCTCGGCCGACACCGGTGGAAATGAGTACAACAGATGCCAGATGGGCGACCCGGTGAACCCGCACACCACGTCCACCCCGAGGTTCCGGGCGGCTCG
>CALBET010000735.1 GCA_937888665.1 uncultured Acidobacteriota bacterium | reverse complement strand
GGCCATGGCTGAACACGGCTCCACCCCTTTGGCAAGCCCGCACGTGCTGTTCGAGCGGATCAAGAAGCTCGAACCCGAGCGCGGTGCCCTCCTGCAAGAGGCCATGCAGCTATTCAGGCCCAAGCTGGTGGTGAATCAGGTTCGCAGCGGCGCGGACGCCGCTGTCGGTCCGCAGATCGCGATGGCGGCACGCAACTACTTCGGGTTCGATCTACAGTTCGTCGGCTACCTCCAATACGAGGACAACGTCTGGCGGGCCGTTCGAAAACGGCGGCCGTTTCTACTGGAGTATCCCGTGAGCTCTCTGGCCGGCTCCCTGCGCGGGATCGTCGCCAAGGTCCTGACGTCATGACCGCCATGGCCAGCCCGATTCCCGTGGACGCCCCCCGACACCAGACGCACTACGATCTGCTCGAGGTAGCTCCGTGGGCGACGCAGTCGGAGATCGCCGAGGCCTACCACCGCGCCCGGGCGGCATTCGCCCCCGACTCGCTGGCGACCTACACGTTGTTCTCGCCGGAAGAGGCTCAACTCATGTTGGCGCGGATGGAGACCGCGTTCCTCGAACTCAGCGATGTGCACGAACGTGAGCGGTATGACCATGGGCTCGCCTCGGGGGCGCGCGGCGAGGACAGACCGGCCCCAGACCCCCTTCAGAACCTGCCGGACACCTCTGCAACGACGCTCCGTCTCGAAGAAGGCGCACCACGATCCGACGGTGAGCCACCGCGCGCCGTGCCCGGCGCCGCGCCCCAGGACACGCCGGTCATCACCCGTGGCCTCGTGAACGACATCCTGGCCGACACGGATCAGTGTGACGGACAGGCAATCCTGCGGCTGCGGGAGGCGCGCGGCGTCACGCTCGATGAGATCAATCTCTCGACCAAGATCTCGCTCATGAATCTCCGGTTCATCGAGGAAGACAAGTTGGCCGCGCTACCCGCCCCTGTGTACTTGCGCGGCTACCTCAAGCAGATCGCCCAGTATCTGAACGTTGATGCGGATTGGGTGGTTACCGGCTACATGGCCCGCTTCGAGAGTCAGCCGGCCGGCATTCGCTGACGCTCACCCGCGCTGGCGCAGGCCTGCAGGCCTGCGAGACCAGTCCCCTGGGCTGCTAGGCGATTCCGGCGCCCAGCACCCCAACGTAGACCGAATAGAGCGACTGGCTCGCACACATGAAGAGCCGGTTGCGTCGGGTGCCACCGAAGCAGAGATTCGCGCACCGCTCGGGCAACCGGATGGCGCCTATCATGACGCCGTCCGGCGCGGTCACCATGACGCCGTCGCCGGCGCCCGCCCAGACGTTGCCATCGGCGTCACATCGAATGCCATCGGCCACGACCAGGTTGTCGGTGCCTGGCGCGCGCAGCTCGACAAAGCGGCGCCCGTTCGTCAGACGTGTCCCGTCCACATCGAACACCCGAATCTCGCGCCCCGACCCCGTGTCAGCGACGTAGAGCCGCCGGTAGTCTGGCGAAAAACAGAGACCGTTCGGCCCCCCCGGTTCGTCGCTGACCAGTGCCACCTGACCGGTCTGCGGGTCGACGCGGTAGACCGCCGGCGGCGTTTCCGACTCGGCCCTGAACCCCTCATAGTCGCCCCGAATGCCGTAGGGCGGGTCCGTGAACCAGATGCCGCCGTCAGGCGCCACCACCGCGTCGTTCGGTGAGTTCAACCGCTTCCCGTCATACCGTTCGGCGACCGTGGTCACATCGCCGTTGTGCTCGTAACGCGCGACCCGTCGGCCGCCGTGCTCACACGAGAGCTGACGCCCTTCTCGGTCGAACGTGTTGCCGTTGCTATGGCCCGATGGACTGCGGAACACGGTGACCCGCCCGTCCTCCTGGATCCACCGGTGCTGCACGTTGTTCGGAATGTCACTCCAGACCAGGTACTGTCCAGACCCGTTCCAGGCCGGCCCTTCGGCCCACATGGTCCCGATGTGCAACCGCTTGATGGGCGTGTTGAAGAGGATGTAGCGATTGAAGCGTGGGTCCAGGACAATGAGATCCGGATCCGGATACGGCAACGGGCTGTGACCGGACCAGTCTCGCGGCTCGTAGGGAGGCACCTGTGGCGTCTGTTGCCGAGCCCAGGCCGGCGCGGCGGCAGTGCCCGCGAAGGCCGCGCCCAAGAAGGCGCGACGTGTCCAGGCCGATGCTCCGTTGTCACGTTGTTGAATGGCCATCGCTTGCTATCTCCAGCGGGCCTAAAGGCCCTTGCTACGAGTGACACGCGTTGGGGCCTAAAGGCCCTTGCTACGACTGACACGAGTTGCGGGTCAAAAGCCCTTTGGTCCGAGTGACACGCTGTTCGGCCCGAAGGCCCGGGCTACGAGGTCAGTTGCCGCTCTCGGCAATCCGATACAGCTTCGTCGCCGTCCGGATGATGAGACTGTCGCGGGCCACGGCCGGGGTCGAGAGCGTCATCTCGTCGAGCGAGTTTCGCCCCAGCACCGCGAAGTCGGGGCCGGCTTGAATCACAAACGTATCGCCGTCCTCGCTGAGCACGAAAATCTTGTCGTTGTAGGCCCAGGGCGAGGCCGTGAACAAGGTGCCCGCCGTGATGCGCTTGCGCGGGTAGACCTCCCGCCCGGTCCGGGCGTCATAGGCCATCAAGATGCCCCGGTCGAGCAAGGTGTAGTGGACATCCCCGTAGACAAGGGACGACGGATTGTAGGACCCGAGCTGCGGATGTGACCAGACGACGTAATCGTTGCTGGTCGACCCTTCGGGCAAGGTGATGTCCCCGCCGGCGCCGGGACGAATCGCATACACCGGGCGATACTCGTCGGCGACATACCCGGAGTTGATGTACAGCAGCCCGTGTTCTGCGAACGGGGTCGGAATCACGAGGGTCGACATACCGCTCAACTGCCACAGCAGCTCGCCATCGAGGCTGTAGGAGCGCACGGCGTTGCGGCCGCTCGTCACCAGTTCGGTCCGCACGTCGTTCTCCCAGACGAACGGTGTCGACCAGTTGGAGCCCTCGTCCCGGTCGGTGCGCCAGAGTTCGCCACCGGTGGCGGCATCAAATGCGGCGACCCAGGACTCCTCTTCGCTGTCGTTGACCACGTAGAGCCGACCGCCGTGCAGGACCGGGGACGATGCAGCGCCCCACTCGCGTCTCGGCAACCAGTCCAATTCGACCGACCAGGCCCGCGCTCCACTAAAATCGACGGCGTACAGCCCGATATCGGCCATGTAGATGTAGACCCGCTCGCCGTCCGTCACCGGCGTCTCCGACGCGAAGGTGCTCTTCTGATGAGTCGGCAACGCGGGGATCGCCTCGTGCACGGTGTGCTCCCAGCGCACCGCTCCCGTCTCGAAATCGATGTCGTACAGCACCCACCGGAGCGGCTCGGTCTGGGTGGTGACGTAGGCGGCGGTCATCGCGCCGCCGAGCGAGCGGGCGCGATAGTTCTCGATCGGCTGAATGGGCACTTCGGGCCCGGTGACCGCGGTGGACGTGAGCACGAAGACGTGGTCGCCCCACACGATCGGCGACGCCCAGCCTCGGCCCGGCATCGCGATCTCCCAGGCGACATTCTCGTCAGGTCCCCAGCGGTCCGGCAACGCCGGATTGTCGGCGACGACACCGGCCGCCTCCCCCCGAAACTGGGGCCAGTTCTCCTGGGCCGCGACCGGGGTGGCCGTCAGTAAGGCCAGCGCCACCATCGGCGCCGTCAGTCGTGTGCTCATCGTCAACTCCTCACGATCGCGGCAATCAGTCCTGTTTGGCGGTATTCTAGCGCGCATTGCACGCGGCGCGCATCAGGGGGAGTTGATGGTCGGTTTGGTGCCAGGGCGGGCCTGGTGAGCACGACGAGCGTGGTGAACACGGTGAGCGTGGTGAGCATGGTGAGCATGACGAGCATGACGAGAAGGATTTTCACCGGCGCCGTGACGGGCGTCCTGGCCAGCACCTGGCTGCTGGGCGGCTCGGCGCTGGCTCAGCCGGCGGACCACTACCTGCCGTCGCGACCTGACACGGTGAGCTGGGGCTGGTATCCGCTGGACAAACCACCGGTGTTGACGATCACATCCGGTGACACGGTGCGCGTGGACACGCTGAGCCACGCCGGCTCGACCCAACGCGAGAATCCAGCGACGTGGCTGCGCGACCTCGGCGTCGAGCCCGAAGACATCCTCCCGGACGTGATCGATTTCTGGGAATCACGTGACGGCCGACCACGCGAGGGGCGGAGCGGACACGTCATCACCGGCCCGATCGCGATCACGGGGGCAGAGCCTGGCGACATGCTCGAAATCCAGATCCTCGAGCTCACGACGCGGGCGCCGTTCGGCATCAACAACACCGGGTCTGGCGCCGGCGTTTTCGGTTCGGGCTATCCCGGGTCTCGCCCGAACGATCCGGTGCGCGACGTCGAGACCCTTCCGCATGTCATCCACACCGGGATGGTTGACGACCGGGAGGTAGCACTGTTCTCTGACGATATCCACGTGCCGCTCGCGCCGTTCATGGGCATCATGGCGGTCGCGCCAACGCCGGTGCTGGGAGAGCCCGGGGTCGACATTCCCGGCGTCCAGGCCTCTCGCCCGCCCGGCGCGTTCGGCGGCAACATGGACGTCAAGGAACTCACGGTCGGCAGCACCCTGTATCTGCCGGTGCTGCATCCCGAGGCGCTGTTCTACGTGGGCGACCCGCATTCGGCGCAGGGCGACGGCGAGGTCAGCGGCACCGCCATCGAACAGTCGCTCACCGGCCGGTTCCGCTTCATCCTGCACAAGGACACGCCGATTCCTGGGCCTCGGGCCGAGAACGAGACGCACTACATCCTGATGGGCATCGACCTCGACCTCGACCGGGCGCTGCAGAAGGCGGTGGACGAGGTCGTGGCGTTCCTGGTGGCGGAAAAGGGCCTGACTCCGACCACAGCGGTCTCGCTGGCGAGCATCGCCGTCGACTTCCACGTCGCCGAAGCGGTCGACTTCACCCAACTCGTGACCGGCAAGATTCCCAAGAGTATTTTCCGATGACGAACCAACAGGGCGCGCGACACGGACGCCCCGGGCGCGCGACAATGCGCGCCCCGCGGCCACGGGGTGGGGCTCTCGGGGTCCCCGCGGAGTGGCCGCGTGGGGTTCGGGGCGCGGCCCCGTCTGAGAAAGGTTTCGATATGAAACGAGTCACCATACTCGGCACGCTCCTCGCGGGCGCCATGCTCACTATCGCGGTCACGGGCGGCACGGCGCAGGAGGAACACACCGTCACGATTCAATCGTTGGACGTCCGCGAGAACCTGTATGTCATCAGCGGCGGCGGCGGCCATACGGCGGCGCTCGTCACGGAACAGGACGGAGTCGTGCTCGTCGACACCAAGCTGGCCGGTTGGGGACAGTCGATTCTCGAGACGATGCAGTTGATCACCGACCAGCCGGTGACCACCATCATCAACACCCACACCCATGGCGACCACGTGGGCGGCAACCTCGACTTCCCGGCGGCCGTCGAGATTGTCGCGCACGAGGCCGCGGCGACGCGGATGCGGGACATGGAGATCTTCGCCGGTGCGGGCGCCGACGGGCTGCCGGATCGCACGTTCACCGACACGATGACGCTCTTCGAGGGTCGAGACCAGATCGACCTCTACCACTTCGGTGCGGGCCAT
>CALBET010000734.1 GCA_937888665.1 uncultured Acidobacteriota bacterium | reverse complement strand
CGTTGCCCGGCAGTCGCTTCGAGACCAGTCAGAAGATACCGGAAGAGGTGTTCCGCACGGGGCAGTCGCGTATGGAGGCCGACCTGCTCGACGGCGACTTGGCCAACGAGCACATGGGGACGGTGGCACTCGGGATACGGAACGTGCTCTGCGTGCCGTTGCGGCTCGTGCGCTACGTCGAGTCGGCCGACAGCACCACCGAGGACCGTCGTATCGGGGTGCTCTATCTGGATAGCCGCGAGAAGGGGACGCTGCTGGCGGACGGGACCCGCGAGACGCTGGATACCTTGGCCGCGGAGGCGGCGGTCGCGATTGACAACGCGCAGTTGTATCGGGACGCCCTCGACAAGGCGCGGCTCGACCAGGAGATGGCGACCGCGGCCCAGATTCAGCAGGCGCTGCTGCCGACCCGCAATCGGGCCGGCGCGTTTTTCGACGCGGCCGCGGAGATGTTGGCGTGCCGCTCGATCGGCGGCGATTTCTTCGAGTACGTCGATCTGCCGGACGGCAGCTTCGGCTTCGCGTTGGGGGACGTGTCCGGGAAGGGGCCGCCCGCGGCACTGCTCGGGGCCTTGCTGCAGGGAAGCCTCGCGGCCCAGAGCATCACTGCCGCGGGGCCAGCCAAGACGCTGAGCGGAGTCAATTCGGCCCTGGTCCGCCGGGGCATCGAGGCGCGGTTCGTGACGCTGTTCTACGCGGTGCTGAGTGCGGAGGGTGAGCTCACGTATTGCAACGCCGGCCACAACCCACCGTTTCTCGTGACCCCCACTGGGATCAGCCGTCTGGAAACCGGGGGGATGCCGTTGGGGTTATTCGACCCCACGCCTTTGGACC
Organism: uncultured Acidobacteriota bacterium; assembly: GCA_937888665.1. Classification (GTDB taxonomy): domain Bacteria; phylum Acidobacteriota; class Vicinamibacteria; order Vicinamibacterales; family UBA8438; genus UBA8438. The sequence continues at coordinate 1,940 of CALBET010000734.1, read as the reverse complement.
AGGAGACCGTGACGATGGCGCCGGGCGACTTCGTGGTCACCTTCTCTGACGGCGTGTCAGAGGCGATGAATGCCGAGGGTGAGGAGTTCGAAGACGAGCGGATTCAGTCCAGCATCGACGGGTCCGCGCGCGACGCCCAGACCCAGCTTGAGCACCTGTTCTCCAGCGTCAAGACATTCACCGCGGGCGCCGCGCAGAATGACGACGTCACCGTGCTGGTCGTGAGCTACCGCGGGGTCGGCAGTACTTAGACGGGGCTGCTGCGCCCCGCTAACGAGCCGACAGCGGCACGTAGTCTCTCGCGGCCTCGCCGATATACACCTGCCGCGGTCTCGCGATTTTCCGGGTCGGGTCGCTGAGCAGTTCTTCCCATTGGGCCACCCATCCAGCCGTGCGCCCGATGGCGAACAGTACCGGGAACATGGCAGGATCGAATCCCATCGCCTGATAGATCAGCCCCGAATAGAAGTCGACGTTCGGATACAGCTTTCGGGAGACGAAGTAGTCGTCCTCCAGCGCGATCCGTTCAAGCTCGAGCGCGATATCGAGCAACGGGTTGCGCCCGGTCACCTCAAAGACCTGGTTCGCCGTCTCTTTGATCACGGTCGCCCGCGGGTCGTACGACTTGTAGACCCGGTGCCCGAATCCCATCAGTCGACCGTCGCCGTTCTTGACGCTCTCGACGAACGCCGGCACCTGGTCGAGGGACCCGATCTGGGTCAGCATCCGGAGGACGGCTTCGTTGGCGCCGCCATGCAGCGGACCAGACAGGGCGGCCGCGGCGCCGGCCATTGCGGCATACGGGTCCGCGTTCGAACTGCCGATGCCTCGCATTGCGCTCGTGCTGCAGTTCTGCTCGTGGTCCGCGTGCAGGATGAAGAGCACATCGAGCGCGCGCTCCAGGACCGGGTTGGGTCGGTAGATCGGCTCAGTCCGCTTGAACAGCTGGTTCAAGAAATTTCCCGTGTAGCTGAGCTCGCTGTCCGGATAAATATAGGGTTTGCCCACGTGGTGCCGGTAGGCGTAGGCCGCGATGCTCGGTACCTTCGCGATCAGTCGCACGCTTTGTCGGCGCCGAGATTGCTGGTTGTCGACATCCTTGGCGCCGGCGTAGAACGTCGAGAGTGCCCCGACGGTGCTCAAGAAGATGCCCATCGGATGGGCATCGTAGCGGAACCCCTCTATGAACTTCTTGATGTTTTCGTGGAGCATGACGTGCCCGGAGAGGTCCTTCTTGAACGCCGCGAGCTCGGCGTCGTTCGGCAGCTCGCCATCCAGCAGGAGATAGGCGGTTTCCACGAACGTGGCGTGCTCGGCCAGTTGCTCGATCGGGTAGCCCCGGTAGCGCAGGATGCCCTTGGCCCCGTCGATATAGGTGATGGCACTTCGGCACGACGCGGTATTCAGAAACGCCGGGTCATACGTCATCAAGCCGAAATCGTTCGGGTTGACCTTGATCTGCCGGAGGTCCATCGCCCGGATCGTGTCATCCGCGATAGGGACCTCATAGTGTTTGCCGGTGCGGTTGTCGGTAATCGTCAGCGTGTCAGCCATAAGGTGTCAGATATTCTTCGCGTCAAGCGTTCAAGCGTGCGGGTCCGGATCGTCGCCGTCCCCGATGGCGGTGGTGTCGTCCGGTACCCGGTAGCGGCCGTCCACCCAGTTTCGCAAATCCAGGAGCTTACATCGCTCGCTGCAGAACGGGCGCCACGCCGTATCGACCGGTTGTGTCCTGCACTGGACGCAGAGCGTGTGACCCATGACGTACCTAACCCGGGATGAAGCCCCACGGCATTCGGCGGGTGAGAGTCACTAATTTTAGCCGAATCGCGTGGCCTGGTCGAGGTTCCCGTGTGGAATCGAGGTCCCGGCGGTTCGCCCCGGTCCTACTGTCCCGTGACCAGCATGTCTACGCGGTAGAGCGAGGTGCGCGCGGTGAT
>CALBET010000733.1 GCA_937888665.1 uncultured Acidobacteriota bacterium | reverse complement strand
CGACCGGCCGTGGGGAACACACGGCCGTCCCGATCGGCCCATTGCCGCCAGACCCACTCCACCGCGTCTGACACGGGGTCGCGGGGCGGGGTGGCCAGCGGCTCGGCGTCAACCCAGCGATCGATCTGCTCGGAGTAGGCCAGAAATGTCCCCTGGTCTATTGGCCAGCGTGCGGCGAGCAGATCGGCCTGTAGCGCGCGCGCCTCTCGACCGAGCTCGGCCTCTCGCCCAAGCTCTGCCAGCAGGGTGCACCGCGCACGGCGCGCTACAAGTTCGGCCGGCAGGCCGGACAGGCGTGCGTCCGTGATCTGCGCGAGATCGGCGTACACGCCAAGGGCCTCGTCGAACGCGTCAGGGTCGCCAGCACCGCCGACTTTTCGCAGCGTCCGCGCCAGACGCAACAGTGCCCCCGCGCGCACGGCGGCCGAGGGCGCCGTGACCATCGCTCGATAGCGTGCCGCGGCGGCTCGATAGTCCTGTGCGCGGAACTCGAGTGCTTCACCCTCGTCGAACACCTCGGTCGGCTCCGGGGGGCCGGGGGGAAGCCTGGGCAGGTAGCGCAGGTCCCTCGGGTAGGACTCGACACCGCCCGGCCGCAGCGTCACCAGCACCGCATCATCGTCCGGCCGAATCGGCAGGCCGCTCGGCTCGCCGTCGAGACGCCGTTCTGTGGCCGACACCGCCTGCTCGAGCCCAGCGATGAGGCGATCGGCGGCGCTCTCCCGGCGTTCGCGAAGCTGGCCTGACGCGAGCGCGCGGTCCTGCTCGACTAGACGCGCGCCCAACCACACGACGGCCACGGCTGGAACGAGCAGCACCAGCACGAACGCGAGAATCAGGCGACGAGAGGCGCCAAGCCACGCACGTGGTGTCTTCATCAGGAGTGAAGGTAGCTTCCCTCATCTCTGGCCCGAAGTCACTACGGCGAGGTCGTGCGTGTGTCGAGAGTGTGTCGAGTTTTGGTCGAGGAGAAAGACGCACGTGGGTCGGGACCGGTTTACAGCTGTCAGGTTCATACACGAGCGCCAAACTGAAGTAGCATGGTCGAGGGTGGATCATGACGCACAGCGCCAGCGAGGCTGAACTCCTCCGGCGAATCACGTCGAATTCGGTCATTTTCGGGGGCAAGCCGATCATCAGGAATCATCGCCTGGCGGTCGAGCATGTTCTGGGCATGCTGGCGGCCGGTGACCCGCCCGAGACCATCCTGCAAGGCTACGACTGGCTGGAGCCAGACGACATTCGAGCGTGCCTGGCCTATGCGCGCCGTCTCGTTGGGCACGAACGCGTTGAACCCGCCCTCATCGAATCCTCGAGCGAGTGAAGGTACTCCTTGATGCCTGCGTATGGGGCGGAACCCGCCAAGTTCTTCGCGACGCTGGACACGAGGTCGAACGGGTTGGTGACTGGGTTGCCGATCCGGGTGACGAACGCGTGCTGGCTCACGCAACCGAGCACGGGCAGGTTCTGCTGACGCTCGACAAGGACTTCGGCGAACTGGCTGTCGTTCGCCGGCAAGCGCACTGCGGGATTGTACGGCTGGTGAACCTGCGCGCGCAGGCTCAAGGCCCTGCGTCCGTCGCGGTCTTGAGGCGATACGGCGCCGAACTGACCCGCGGCGCGATCGTCACAGCCGATGTGCAGCGTGTTCGTGTCCGTCCGCCGGATGCCGAAGGTGTGTGAGCCAGGCAGTCGACTTCGTCAGCAGCGTTGGAAAGACCCTCCCTCAAAGCGTCCGGCGTGCAGGTAGACCACGGGCCGCTACTCGAGGCCGTCCCGAATCTGGCCGCTGAGACTTTGCAGGAAGGCCAAGAGGGCCGCTTTCTCTTCCGCCGTGAGCGACAATCGCCGAAGCTCGCGGTCCCGAAAGGGATTCTCGTTGCCACCCCGGTCGTAGAATTCGACGACCTCTTCGAGCGTGGCGATGCTGCCGTCGTGCATGTAGGGCGCGGTGCGCTCGACTTCTCGCAGGGTGGGCGTCTTGAACTTGCCGGTGTCCTGCGGCACACCGGTGACCACGGCGCGTCCAGCATCGTATGGTCGATGGCCCCAGGAGACCCCGGTGTTGTGAAAGTCCTCGTCCGTGAAATTGGGACCGGCGTGGCAGGCGGTGCAGTTCGCTCTGCCCCGAAACAGTCGCAGGCCTTGCTGCGCCAACGGGCTCAGGCCTGTAGTCTCACCGGCCTCGAAGCGATCGTAGGCTGACGCGCCGGAGAAGATCGTGCGGACATAGGTCGCCAGCGCATGAGAGAGCGACCGCACGTCGGGCGGACGCCCGAAGACCTCGGCGAATTGCCGTCGATACGTCGCGTCCGCCCGAAGTCGCCCAACCACCGTGGGCAAGTCGGCACCCAATTCTTTTGGATGCTGGATCGGGAGCAGGACCTGCTCTTCCAGGGTGGCGACTCGTCCGTCCCAGAAAAAGGCGCGGCCGTAGGTCCGGTTGAGAATGGCGGGCGCGTTTCGAGTGCCCGGCTGGTCGCCGACCCCGAGGGCCACCCGCTTGCCGTCGGAGAAGGCCCGGTCCGGCTGGTGGCAGTCAGCGCAGGCCCGGCTGT
>CALBET010000732.1 GCA_937888665.1 uncultured Acidobacteriota bacterium | reverse complement strand
GGAAGCGGCGCGGGGCTTCGGGGCCCCCGCGAGCGACCGAGCCGGGGTGTGGGGCAGAGCCCCACGTAAGGAATAGACCCATGCCACGCAGACGTGAAGTTGTCAAACGCCAGGTGCCGCCGGATCCGATCTACAACAGCACGCTGGTGACGAAGTTTGTGCGCACGGTCATGAAGGACGGCAAGCGGAGTACGGCCGAGGGGGTGCTGTACGGCAGCCTGGAACTCGTCAAGGAGCGAACCGGCGAAGACCCGCTGAAGGTGTTCAAGAAGGCGCTCGAGAACGTCAAGCCGAGCCTTGAAGTGAAATCGCGCCGTGTGGGTGGTTCGAATTACCAGGTACCGATCGAGGTGAACCCGAACCGCCGCATGTCGCTCAGCATGCGCTGGCTGTCGACGTACGCGCGGTCCCGCGGCGACGGGAAGACGATGAAGGAGAAGCTGGCGAGCGAGTTCATCGACGCTTCGAATCTGCGGGGCGCGTCAGTGAAAAGACGCGAAGACACCCATCGGATGGCGGAAGCCAACAAGGCGTTCGCTCACTACCGCTGGTAGGCCTCCATCGCAGAGTCAGATACGAGAACCGTGATAACCGCAGAGTTGGCGACCCCATCGCCCATCGCCGCCGCCAGTGTCGCCAGGGGCAGACAGGCTCGCACGGACAAGGTGATGCCGAGACAGGTCCCGCTTGCGCGGTCGCGGAATATTGGCATCATGGCCCACATTGATGCCGGTAAGACGACCACGACCGAGCGGATACTGTTCTATACCGGGATCACTTACAAAATCGGTGAGGTGCACGACGGCACGGCGGTCATGGACTGGATGGCCCAGGAGCAGGAGCGGGGCATCACCATTACGTCGGCGGCCACGACCTGCATGTGGCGCGACCACCGAATCAACATTATTGATACGCCGGGACATGTCGACTTCACGGCCGAAGTAGAACGCTCGCTCCGGGTGCTCGACGGGGCCGTAGCGGTCTTCGACGCCGTGGGTGGCGTGGAGCCGCAGTCCGAAACGGTCTGGCGTCAGGCCGACAAGTATCGTGTGCCCCGCATCTGTTTCGTGAACAAGATGGACCGCGTCGGGGCGGATTTCGACCGTACAGTGGCGCAGATTCGCGAGAAGCTTCAGGCTGATCCGGTGGCGATTCAATTGCCGCTTGGTGCCGAAGCCGGGTATGCCGGCGTCATCGATTTGGTACGGATGAAGGCGCTGCGGTATCACGACGAAACGCTCGGCGCCGACCCGACCATCGAGGATATCCCCGCCGACCGCATGAACGACGCCTTGGCCGCGCGGGAAACGCTGCTCGAGAAGGTCTGTGAAGTTGACGATCGCTTGCTCGAGAAGTATCTCCAGGGCACGCCCCTTGAAGACGCTGAGGTGATCGCCGCGTTGCGGCGCCGCACGGTCGAATCGGTGCGTGGCGAGGCCGCCCCGTTCGTCCCCGTGCTGTGCGGCAGCGCGTTCAAGAACAAGGGCGTACAGCCGTTGATCGACGCGGTCGTCGACTTCTTGCCCTCGCCTGCTGATGTGCTCCCGGTGATCGGCGCGGACCCGGCCGACGAAAGTATTGCGATCGAGCGACCCGCCGACGACGATGCGCCGTTCTCGGCGCTGGCGTTCAAGATCATGACCGACTCGTATGTCGGTCAGCTCGCGTTCATTCGGGTGTACTCGGGCACGATCTCCACCGGGACCATGATTTACAACCCACGGCTTGGTCGGAAGGAGCGAATCGGTCGGCTCCTGAAGATGCATGCCGATAAGCGGGAAGAAATTAGCCAGGTCTACGCCGGAGACATTGCCGCCGCGGTCGGCTTGAAGAACGTGGCGACGGGCGACACGATCTGCGACGTGAGGCACCCTGTGGTGCTCGAGCGGATGGAGTTCCCCAAACCGGTCATCACTCTCGCGATCGAACCGAAGACGAAGGTTGATCAGGAGAAACTCGGGCAGGGTCTGGCCAAGCTGACCAGTGAGGACCCGACCTTCCAGGTGCGCACCGACGACGAAACCGGTCAGGTCGTCATCTCCGGTATGGGCGAACTGCATCTGGAGATCATCGTCGACCGGTTGCGGCGCGAATTCGATGTCGCGGCGACGGTGGGGCGGCCGCAGGTCGCGTATCGGGAAACTCTGACCAAGGCGTCTGAAGGCGAGCACCGGCATGTCAAGCAGACTGGCGGGCGCGGGCAGTACGGGCACGTCAAGCTGCGTGTGGCGCCGGGCGAGTCCGGCGAAGGCTTCGTGTTCAAGAACGAGATTTTCGGCGGCTCGGTGCCCCGGGAATTTATCGCGCCGATTGAGGCCGGGGTCAGAGAGGCCATCACGACGGGCGTGCTGGCCGGCTATCCTATCGAGGACGTTACGGTGACGCTCTACGACGGCTCGTCGCACGACGTCGACTCATCTGAGGTGGCGTTCAAGATCGCCGGATCGATGGCGTTTCGTGATGCCGCCCGCCGCGCGTCTCCCGTCCTCCTGGAACCGGTCATGAAAGTCGAGGTCGTGGTGCCTGAGGCGCATATGGGCGACATCATCGCCGACCTCAACAGCCGGCGTGGCAAGGTGCGATCGATGGAGGCGCACGGGAGTACGCAGATCATCAACGCCAGCGTGCCGTTGGCTGCGATGTTCGGCTATGCGACCGAGTTGCGGTCCAGAACGCAGGGCCGCGCCACATACACGATGCACTTCGACCGCTACGAGCAGGTCCCCCCCGTGGTGAGTGATGAAATCGTGGCGCGGATCCAGGGAAGGTAACAGGCAATCGCCATGGCGAAGGAAAAATTTGATCGGTCGAAACCGCACGTCAACATCGGGACGATCG
>CALBET010000731.1 GCA_937888665.1 uncultured Acidobacteriota bacterium | reverse complement strand
CGATGGGACGCGAGCGGCGATACGTTTGAGGCGGTCCGCGAGACCGTGGACCGGCTCTACACCGACTACGCAGACGGTCCGGTCATCGTTGCGGTCACCGGCGACGCGTCGCCGAGGGTGTCCAGGCCGCGAATCGAGCGCGTGGTGGAACAGGTGGCGGAGACCGGGACGACGGTGCATGCCCTCGTGCTCAATACACAGCAGGCAACGCGACAGACCGGTGTCGCCCGGAGGGTCAGCGAGCTGACCGGTGGCTGGGTCGGAGAAATCAGCAGCCCCAGTGTTGCCATCGCGCGCAAGCTGACAGAGTTAGGCGAGCTGGTCGCGGAACGCGCGGCGGCGAGGCCGGCCCGGTATCTCGTCACCTTCGAGCCACCGCCTGATTTCGATCCCGCCGCCGAGATAGCCGTTGCGGTGCGCCGAAGCGAGGTTCGCGTCCGGGTCCGTGGTCAGCCGGATTCCCGCGAACGCTGACATCGACATGCGTGCCGACGAGTTCCGCCATGACGTCGCCTACGGCTAAGCGAAGGCGTGGATGACCGCCACGGTCACGGCCGCCAGGACCGCGGCCATAGGCAGCGTGATGACCCAGGCGAGCAGAATGTGACGGATGGTGTGCCAGCGGGCCTGGCGGGTGACAGTACCGATGCCGAAGAGTGCCCCGCACGAGACGTGGGTCGTGGACACCGGGAGCCCCAGGGTCGAGGCGCCGATGACCAGCAGCGACGTGACGGCGTTGGCGGTGAACCCTTGACCGGGGTTCATGTCGGTCACGCCGTGTGACATGGTGGCGGCGACACGCCTCGCGCTGATAAGGCCGCCGGTCGCCATCACGATCCCCACCGCCACCAGCGCGGCGTTCGGCGCGACCACGCCGCCGACCAGCAAGAGCGCGGCAATCTTGGGCGTGTCGTTCAGGCCACGCGCGAAGCTCACGGCTCCCGCGCTGGCGTAGTGGGCGACATCGAGCATGGTGCGGGCGCTGAGTCCGACGACGGTGCCGCTGTATCGGACCTGACAGCTCGGAGACTCACCAACCGTGAGCGTGGGGAGCGTCACGGCCGCGAGCGCAGCCGCGTGGCCGGGGGCGCCAGGTATTACGCCGACAACCGCGTCACCGACGCACACGCAGGTTTCGCGGGTGACGCCAAGCCACCGGCGTCCGGCATGGACTGCCGGATAGAGTCCGCCGGAGAGCGCAACGGCCACGATCGGGCTCGTCAGCAACGGTAGGAGAAATCCAGTGGCCAGGGTGGCGGTGTTGATGCCGACCGGCGAGGCGACGAGCCCGGCGCCCACCAACCCGCCCAACAGCGCGTGCGTGGTCGAGATCGGAAACCCGAGTCGGGTGGCGAGCAGCACCGTCAGCCCCGCGGCCAGCGCGACCGCGGTGGGGAAAAGCGGGTCCGCGACGACCTCGGCGGGGACGAGTCCCTTCCCGGCAAAGGCCGCCAGCAGGCCGCGGGCCAGCACCAGCGCCGTCAGTGACCCAAGCGCCGTGGTGCCGGCGGCCCACAGCAGCGCGCGACGATAGGATGCCGTGCCGCTACCGAGCAGCGTCGCCACGCCCTTGTAATTGTCGTTCGCGCCGTTGGCGTAGGCCAGCAGCAGGCCGATGCCGAGCACGGAAACGATGGCCATCATGGGTAGGACGCCGTTCCGTCTCGATTGGTTACGGACGGGTTGGCGAAAACTTCACACCCGCCGCGGGTCCTACTCGCCCTTCAGGGCGATCAGCGGATCGAGAATCGCAATCGGCTTCGCGGGCGCCGTCGGATCGTCATGAGAAGGGGTCCGAGAACCAGGGGTCGGCAAGAAACGCCTCGTCCGTGAGGGTGCCGAGAAACGCGATCAGCGCGTCTATCTCTCTTTCAGTCAGCTCCAGACGCACCGGGCGCACCGGTCCGCCGGTCACGGCCAGACGGCGGTCCATCAGCGTCATGTCGAGGAACGGGTTGGCCTCGACCTTCGTGCTGTAGTGCTCGATGACCTCGCGTAGGGTGGCAAAGCGACCGTCGTGCATGTAGGGCGCGCGGACCGCCACGTTGCGCAAGGACGGCGCCTTGAAACGTCCGTCCTCGGCGCCCTGGTCCCCGCCGCCGTCCGGGTCGAGTCCGGCGAGACCGATATTGCGGGGCGACAGGCTGATCTGCGCGTCGCTGACGTGGCACCGGGCGCAACCGCCGGCGCGGACGCCCCGGCCGGGTACCGCCACAAAGAGCTGGTGACCGAGGCGGGGCAATTCGGGCAGCTCGGCCGCAAACGCGGTTGAGCCAGGTGGGCCGGCCGCACGCGCCCGGTCGTACGGCGATCGATACGACACGAGGGCGCGGACGAACTGCGCGAGCGCCCGGGCAATCCGGTCCGCCGTGACGGCCGGGCTGCCAAAGGCCTGTTCAAAGAGCGGCGGGTAGTAGTCGATCCGGCCCAGCTTCGCTTCGAGGCCCTCCAGCGTCATCCCCATTTCGATCGGGTCCTGCAACGGCGTCAGGACCTGAGCCTCGAGCGTCTCGGCGCGCTCATCCCAGAAGAATCGTCCTCGCCCGTAATATCGCGCGTTGGTGAGACTCATCGAGTGGCGGCGGGTGGTCTCCCCGTTGAACCCGACGCTGTACCGACGGGGGTCGGAGAACCCGTGTGTTTGCTGATGGCAGGTGGCACACGAGACGGAATCGGTCGGCGACAGACGGGTGTCGTAGAACAGCACCCGCCCCAGTGTGGCCCCCGCGTCGGTCGTGGGATTGTCGACGGGTGTGTTGTCGGCGGACGCGATGCTCTCGGGCCCATCGCGCTCGGTGAAGTGTCGCGGGAGGGCAACGGCGTCGTAACGATACGGAGACTCCGGTAGGACCGGAGTAGACCGGCGGTCCGGAGCGGCGGGCTGAGCCGCTGCGGTCGCGGCGGCAATGGCAACCACGCAGACCCAGGCCGTCCAGCGCGCGCAGGTGCGGTTCACCCGACAGACTGTAACGCGGTTTGATCGGGGTCCTCGGAATCGCCAGTTGTCACGTCGCCCCCAGCGGTGCGAGTGCACATCCCGGGAACAGTTGCGTGCGCCGTTCACATCACGCGATAGAATTCGACCCACCACCCATGAGAGTGCTCATACTTGCCGCTATCTTGGTCGTCGCGGGAGTTGCGGTCGGCGCGACTCCCGTCAACGCGCAGGCACCGACGCGTGAGCGGCTGTCTACCGACGCGCTCGACGTCGTGCCGCCCTCGACCCGGGTGAGCGGCGCGGCCGGGAGCCTCACCGTGCGGGAGACCGGTTGCCGCCGTATGTCGGGTGAACCGCTCCGCCGGCGCATCGTGGATGTCGCGGCGCAGGAATGGGGGTTCTTTGGGTTCTCCCTCGTGGACCAGACGCGGCTCGACGAGCAACCGACGGCACGCGGAAGGTCCCGGCGGCCGCGTCTGAGCCCGGTCGAGTCCGCGCGGGTCGCCGATTCCATCGCCGGCTACTGGACCGTGACCCCGGAGGGCGGTTGGATCATCGAGCACCAGAACCAGCGGTGGGACGGATCCGCCGGCAGTGCCCGCTGGCGCACCCCGTGGTCCGCGGCGTTCGTGTCGTGGGTGATGTGTGAGAGCGGACTTGTCGAGTCACACCGTTTTCAACGCGCGGTCGCGCATCACACCTACATCGACCAGGCCATTCGCGCTCGGGACGCCGGCGCCGGGCCGGCCGCGTTCACCGCCTACGACATCGGTGAGACAGAGATTCTCCCCGGCGACCTCCTGTGCAGCGGGCGGCGGCCTGCCTATGGTTCGCTGGCCGAACGCCGTCGACAGATGGGCGAAGGCGCCCGCACCCACTGCGATGTGGTGGTCGCGCTTGACGAGGCGCACGGCCGGATTCTGACCATTGGAGGCAACGTCCGCGGCACGGTGAGCCTGAAGGTGGTACCCGCCGTGCTGGAGCCGGGCGTGGGCTTGCGGCCGCACGGCGGAGCGCGTCCGTTGTTCGCCCACCTCAAACTGCGCGCCGACCCGATTGAGTCGGACGCGCTCGGTGAGAGCCCGACCATACGGGCGATCACCTGCACCGGGGGGCCAGCTCATGCTCGGCTGGCGGCCAACCACGTCGTGGCTCCGACCAACGCCGCGCGCTGCTGATGGAGGAGTCATGAGAGCGACTGCCACGCCGTGGATAGCACTATTCGCAGCTGTCGCGTGTACACCGCTGCCCGCCATGGCCCAGCCGCCCGCGACGGTCGCGTTCACCGTCCACGAGACCCAGGGCATCCGGCGGAACTCCTATCCGGTCAACGCGAGGGTGCCCTTTCCGGCCGGCGCGTTGGCCCAACTGGCCCAGACCCGGCTGCGGCAAGGTGATGAGGAGGTGGCGGCCCAGGTCACCGCTGACTCTCGTTGGCCCGACGGGTCCGTCCAGTGGCTGTTGGTCGACTTCAACGCGAGCCTCGGACCTGAAGAGACGCGCTCGTATCGCCTTGACTACGGTGCGGGTGTGTCGTCTAGCGCCGAGATGGGGCGCGGGCTTCCGGTCGTCGACGAAGCGGATGCCGTCCAGGTGGGGCGTGTCCGGGTGAGCAAGACGGCAGTGCCGCTCATTCGGTCCGTACGCTATCGAGACGAGGTGATCGGCCCCGGCCCGAACGGATTCATTGTCTCGGACGCCGAGGATAGGTCGTATCCGGTTGGCGGTCCCGGCGACACCTTCGAAATCGTCCGCGGCGGTCCGCTCTACGTCGAGCTGCGCTACTCGGGTCGCGTCGCGCTTCAGGATGGAGCTCAGCTGCCCTTCGTCGTGACCCTGGAGATGCCGAACAGCAAGTCATGGGTCAGGGCGACGGCGGCCGTGGAGGACCCGGATCACCGGCTACGGTCACTGTCCTTTCACTCGCCGCTGTCTGTCGGGCCGTTGCCCTGGGTGTGGGACTTCGGAACGGACCGCTGGACCTATGGGGCTCTACGGGATGCTGACAGCTCGGTCGTCCTGCGGAACGCCGTCGAGATTGACGGCGTGACCGCCTGGCGCGTCGACACCGGGCCCAAGGGCCAGGAACGCCCCTTTGAGACGACCGGCGCTACGCGCCCCGTCGTGGCGGGGTGGGGACACGTGCAGGGCCCGACCGACGTGGTGGCCTTCGCGGTCGACCAGTTCGCGGCGGCTCCCGGCACCTATGCGATCTCCCTAGACGGCGCGGGTCACGCCGCCTTCAGCGTCGCTCCCGCCGGACCGACGGGTCGCCATCGGCTGTCGGTCTACCAGCATTTCGTGTCGACCCCGGTGCAGATCGGCGCCGCGACCAGCCCGCCGTCGATGTTGCACCCGCTGGAGGTCCTGATCGACGACGCGCAGTACACCGCGAGCGGCCTGCCGACTCCGCAAGCGCGCTGACGGCGTCACCCTACGGACAGGTCGCGAAGGCCGAAGTGTCCTGGATCGGCGCCGAGGGCGTTCCCAGGGGATTGAAGTACGACCTCGTCTGGTTCGTCTGGGTGTCGGTAATCCTCAGGGTGTACTCCACGTCGGTGGTTGCCGCGGCGAAGACCCAGAATCTGTTGGCCGAGCCGCAGTTGTTCGACAACCGAACGAATAGGTCAATGGAGTCTGGATCTAAGAAGGAAAAACTCCCGCCGTCGTTGAATCGTTGACCGTCCGTCACCGTCCCCGGACCAGTGTTGTTGTCGAAGTCGCGCCAATCGACCTGCGCCTTGAACCTGCCCGGGCTTCCTGGGCCCCCGTCCATGCACAGCGTATTGGCGTCTGGGGTGCAGGACCCGGCCGGTCGTTGCGTGTTGGTGCCGGTGACCGGCAGCTCTTGCGACACGTTGACGGTGCCGCCGTTCGCGTCGGTGCCGTTCACCACGATGACCACGATGCCGTCGGTACTCGTCCCCGGCGGGACATTGATCGGGATGTCGACGGTGAAGGGCGCGCCGCCGGTGTTGGGGGCTATCGTCCGGTTCGAAAAGGGATTTTCCTCGATCGTCGCTGGCGGCTGACTCCCGTCGGGGGTGAACGTGTATATCAGCGTGGTGCTGATCGTGACGTTTCCGCCCATGACATCCACGTTCCCGGTCACGCGCAGATTGTGGCTTTCCACGGTCCCCTGCGGGGTCAATGTCCGGAGCCCCTGGTTGGAGGCGTTGTTGACCACCTGCGCCGTGATCGTGACCACGATCGGCGCTGTCGGCGCTGTCGGCGTGGTGGGGACCATCGTGGGCGCTGTCGGGCTGTCGTCGCCGCCGCAACCGAACAGGAAAAGTGCCGTGAGAAGCGCCGTCGAATATCGTGCACCTTGCATGTGGACCTCCATTCACTCGCGCATTGTATATGTCATGGCACCCCCACCAAAATCACCCCACTCCCCGCGGCCGAGCCGGTCCCCGATGATACAATTGGCCGTTCCAACAGACGTGCACGTGGAGGTGTGGATGAGGCGCAGAACCTGCCTGGTGATCGTAACGCTCGTGGGCGTCGGCTTCACCGGGGCGACCTACGAGGCCCGGCAGCCGCGAGCCGAGATTCACGGGATCCAGAAGGTGGCGGAGAACCTATTTCTGCTCAGTAATCCTCCTCCTCCCGCCGAGCAGAGCATGGGGACCGGCGGGAACACCGTCGCGTTCGTGACCACCGACGGCGTGGTCCTGGTTGATACCAAACTTGCCGGCTATGGCAAGGATATTCTCGACCTCGTCGCCACTGTCACTGACAAGCCGGTCACGACCATCATCAACACACACACCCACTTCGACCATACCGGCAGCAACACCGAGTTTCCGGACACCGTGGAATTCGTGGCTCACGAGAACACACGCGCCCAGATGGCACGCGCGACCTGCCAACCGGTCTCGAACTGTGACGCGTTCAAGGGGGCGAACGCCAAGTATCTGCCCACGACGACCTTCTCCGGACGGAAATCGCTGTTCGAGGGCGACGACCGCATCGACCTGTATTACTTCGGTCGTGGACATACCGACGGCGATACGTTCGTCGTGTTCCGGCACGCGCGCACCGTCCATACCGGTGACATGTTCCAGCGCCTGGGGCTGCCCTTCATAGACGTCGCCAACGGGAACGGCAGCGCCGTCGAGTTCGGGTCAACGCTGATGCGAGCGGTCGAGGGCATCAAGAACGTGGACACGGTGATTGCCGGTCACCATACGGTGACCGTGCCCTGGAGCACCTTTGTGAGCTTCAGCGGGTTTTTCAACGATCTGGTCCACACTGCCCAGCACGGCATGGCATCGGGTCAAACCGTCGAGGAGGTGGCCGGCGCGTATGTCAAGCCAGCCCCGTACAGCGACTTTCAAGCACCGGCACCAGGGGTGACAACGCTTGTCCAGAACATCTACAACGAGAGCCGGTAGCACGGCGAGGGGCACGGTTCGCGGGTCGAGCCGACGCCGTCGATGCCGTTCAGCAGGGAGATTCCAGATGCAGAAACGAATGATTTCGGTGCTCGGAACACTGGCCGGCGTGCTCATGCTCATGCCGGCGTCCGTGGCGGGTCAGGACGGCCCATTGCGGACGCCGTGGGGCGACCCCGACCTACAGGGAACCTGGTCATATGCCTCGTTGACACCGCTGCAGCGACCGACGTCGATGTCGGACAAAGAGTTCTTCACCGCCGAGGAAGCGGCGCAGCGGAACTTCGCGGTGACGGTCGACCAGCCGGCCAGGCCAGGCGACGTTGGGTCATACAACGCGCTGTGGTTCGACCGCGGCGAGGTGAGCTCCGATATGCGGACTTCGCTGATCATCGATCCACCCGACGGTCGGTTGCCGATGACCCCAGACACGCAGCGGCGCCAGACCGAGCAACGAGAATACGCGGCGGCGCACCCCGCTGATTCCTGGGTGGATCGCACCAACTGGGACCGCTGCATCTCGTACCACGGGGTGCCGCCGATCTCGACCGGCTACAACAACTCCTATCACATCCTGCAGACGCCGACCCACGTCGCGATCCGGGTTGAAAACATCCACGACGTGCGCATTATTCCGCTCGACGGGCGCCCGCAACTCGACGAGGGTATTCGTCAGTGGAACGGCGACTCGCGCGCGCACTGGGAGGGCGACACCCTGGTGGTCGAGACGGCGAACTTCAGCGACCTGACCGTGCACCGATTCCCCTCGTCGCGGAACACCAAGGCGGTAGAGCGCTATCGGCGTGTTAGCGAGGATCTCATCGAAACCCAGTTCACGATCGAAGACGCGACGGTCTATACCGCACCCTGGACCGCCGTCCGTCCGATGCCGCGGCTGGACGACTACGTCATGTATGAGTACGCGTGCCACGAGGGGAACTACGCGATGTCGAACATCCTGATGTCCGAGCGGTCAGCCGAAAAATAGTCCCGTCATGCGCACGCAGAGGTGGCGGTCGCGAGCGGGGTGGGGTGTTGGCGCTGCCGCAGTGGTGGCGGGCCTTCTGAGCGCGAGTGGTTCGCTGCTGGGCGTGGGGCCCGCGGCTGGGCAGACACCTCAAAGCCGGAATCAGCAGCTCTATCCGGCCTTGCAGCGGGAGCCTGGCGACCCGGAGGTCATCGCCCGGGGGCGAGCGGTGTATGGCATCAGCTGCCGCGCCTGTCACGGGCAAGACCTGCGGGGTGGTGATCTGGGCGGGCCGAATCTGCTGCGATCCCAGCTCGTGCTGAAGGATGACGGGGGTGACCTCGTCCGTCCCGTGATCCGCGACGGTCAGACCGGCGCCGACGGTTCGAGCATGCCGCCGCAGAATCTGTCCGAGGCCGACGTCAGCGCGGTCGTCGAGTATATCCACGACATTCTGGGGACCGCCTCCCGCCAGGGAGGGCCGCCTCCCGGCGAGGAGGTCGAGTTGGACATCCTGGTTGGTGATGCCACGGCCGGTCAGACCTACTTCGCCAATCGGTGCGCGTCGTGCCATTCACCGACCGGCGACCTGCAGGGCATCGGGGCTCGAATGTCGACCACCCAGGAGCTGCAAAACACGTGGGTGAGGGGGGGCGCCCAGAACGCTGAGCCGCCGCCGGTTACGGTGACCCTCACGCAACCGTCCGGTGAACGTGTGACGGGCACACTCGAACGGCTCAACGACTTTCTCGTCGTGCTGACTGAGGCTGACGGCCGCCATCGATCGTTCAGCCGTCGTGGCGACACGCCCCGGGTCGAGCTGGATGACCCCATGACCGCGCACCGGGAGATGCTGCCGCTCTACGGTGATACTGACATTCACAATGTCACGGCCTATCTGGTGACCCTGCAATGACCGTCATCCGCCCGACGCGGCCCATGAGGCCACACGGTCGCTTGCTGGCGGCGCTTCTGTTCGCAGTGCTGCTGGTCACGACCGGGGCATCGTCCGCTCTCGCGCAAGAGGGCGGCCTCGACCCCGCGTCGCTGGTGGCGCCGCTGGAGGACTCGTGGCCGACCTACTCGGGTGACTACAGCGGTCGCCGGTACAGCAAACTCAACCAGGTCACGGCCGACAACGTTCAGCGGCTCACGCTGGCGTGGACCAGAACGCTGGATTCCGGCATGCCGGCGCTGGAGGGAAACAACGCCCCGACGTTCATCGGGGGCGAGGGGACCGGCGACTTTACGATCGGGTCCCAGCGCATCAAGGGTTCCATCCTGCAGGTCGGCGACCTCCTGTATGTAACGGCGCCCGATCACGTGTGGGCGCTCGATGTACGCGACGGCGGCGAACGCTGGCACTACTTCTGGAAGACCCGGGGCGGCCCGCACATCGGGAACCGGGGCGTCGCGGTCTGGCGCGAGTCGGTGATTTTCGAGACCGTCGACAACTATCTGGTGTCGCTGAATGCCAAGACTGGCGAAGAGCGGTGGCATACGGAGATTGCGAGTTTCGAGGAGCAGTATTTCTCGACGATGGCGCCAATCGTGGTGGGCGATCATCTGTTGGTCGGTACCGGTAACGACCTCGACGCGCCTGGGTTCCTCCAGTCGTTCGATCCGGCGACTGGTGATCTGCAGTGGAAGTTCTACACGGTCCCGATGACCGAAGCGGACGCCGGCATCGAGACCTGGCCCAGTCTTGACGCGGCGACGCACGGCGGCGGTCAAGTCTGGGTGCCCGGCTCCTACGATCCAGAGACCAACTACTACATCTTTGGCACCGGCAATCCGACGCCTGGGTACACCGGGGTGGCTCGCCGTGGTGACAACCTGTTCACCTGCACGTTGATCGCGGTGGACGTGGATACCGGCGACATGGCGTGGTACTTCCAAACCTCCCCGCATGACACCCACGACTGGGATTCGGCCCAGACGCCGATCCTGATCGACGGGATCATCGACGGGGTCCCGCGGAAGCTGGTCTCGACCGCGGCGCGTAACGGCTACTTCTTCACCATCGACCGTGTCACCGGCGAGAACCTCGTGACGACGCGCTACGGCGCGACGTCGAACTGGGCCAGTCACATTCGGGAGAACGGCTCGCCCAATCCGCATCCTGCCAAGGAAGCGATCATTCCGGGCTCGCTCGTCTCACCGGTGGAGGGGGGCGTGGCCAACTGGCAGCCGCCCGCGTTCAGTCCAGACACTGGCTTGTTCTACACCCAGGAGAACAACGGATTCAATCTGCTGTATCTCACGGACCCGGACCCCCGGGGTTCGATGGGGCTGGGCGGGAAAGACCGCATCACGGTCGGGTCCGGGGGCAATGCGTTGTCGGCCATCGACTATCGCACGGGTGAGACGACCTGGCGCCACGAGTGGCCCATCGGCGGGGGCGGCGGCGCCGGGGTGTTGACGACGGCCGGCGGCCTGGTCTTCACCGGCGACGGCAGCGGGAATCTCGTGGCGTTCGACGCCGCTCACGGCGCGCTGTTGTGGCACACCCGCATCGGCAACATCTCGAACGCCCCGCAAACCTATCTCATTGACGGCCGACAGCACGTGCTCGTCGCCGCTGGCCAGCAGCTGTTCGCGTTCTTGATGTACTGATTCCGCTGGTCGAATACCCTGGATTTTCCCGCTTCAGACCACACTGGAGCAGTCGCCGTAGCACTGAAGAAACTCGAACCGGAATCAGGCTGTTGATCACGCGAGCCGTAGGCGTCCCGGCATGACCCTCGCCTTGAGTGTCGACGCACAGGGCCGGTTCAGGCTGACGCGTCCCGTGTCATGGGTCATCGCGGGGGCGGTCTTCATCTTCGCCTTCGCTGTCCGTCTCCTTTCCGAAGACTACCTCCTGAACGACCACTTCATGCACCTGGCGTGGTCCCGGCAGATCCTGGCAGGCGACCTGCCGGTCCGGGACTTCGTAGACCCAGGGATGCCACTCTCCTACATGGTCTCAGCGGCGGCTCAGATGGTGTTTGGACCGACCGAGTTGGCCGAGATCCTGCTGTGTTCCGCCTCCCTGGCGCTGGCGGCCGCGCTGAGCGTCGTCCTGGCGACGCGGCTCTCGGGGTCGGTCTTGTTGGGACTGTCCGCTGGGGCACTGCAAGTCGTCATCGGCCCGCGGCTCTACGCCTATCCGCGGCTGCTCATTCCAGTCGTCGCACTCTGGGTGTTCTGGGCCTATGTCAGACGTCCGGACACCCGGCGGCGCTGGCTGCTCGCCGGCTTGGGCGTCGTGGCGTTTCTCTTCCGGCACGACTACGGGCTCGCCGTCGCGACCGGCGCGCTCGTGCTGCTGGCGACCGTGCATCAGGCAGACTGGCGGGTTGCGCTGCGGCAGATTGGAAGCTGCGCGGGGGTGGCGGTGATCCTGCTGCTGCCATGGCTCCTGTTCTGGCAACTGCATGGCGGACTTGTTCCGTACTTGAGCGGCGGTGTGTCTTTTGCGGTCGGTGACAAGGCGGTGGGCAGCAACTGGGGCGAGGGGCGACAGCCGTGGTTCAGCCGACAGCTTGCCCCGCCGCCGAGCCCGCCGAGGTCCGAGATTGGCGTTCGGTGGGCCGAGGGGATGACTGAGGCCGACATCGCGGCGGCCGCCAGCCGTTTACAGCTTGTGGATGCCCGGCACGAGGAGGATCAGGTGTGGCGATACGTGCTCGTCGACCCGGATCCGGCGAAGGTCGGTGCGCTGCTTGCTGACGAGAGGGTGCTGGACACGTCCGGCATCGACCGGGGCCGGGGCATTGTCGTCGGTGGGACCTGGGGGGGCAGGGTCACGCGGGCGGTCTCGAGCGTTGGCGTGCTCAGGGATCTGGGGTTCTTCCACCGAGAGAACGCCGTTCCCTGGCTCTACTATCTTTTCTGGATGATGCCGTTCCTGGCATTCAGCCTCGTGATGGTCAACGGACGTCGGCCAGCGCCGCAATCCGCAGAGGCTCCCTTCATCCTTGGGGCGGCAGCGCTCTGTGTCATGACGAACTTTCTCTTTCTCCGGGATCCGCTCGCTGTGCGACTTGCGGACGCGACCGCGGTTACCGGCGTGCTGGGCGTCTGGGCCATCGCGCAGCTTAGGCACCGTCTCACGCACGTCGCGCCAGGCGCCGGGCCGGTGAGGGATCGGGCCCGGCAACTCGGGTTCGGCGTCGTGGTGGCGCTGCTCACGATTGTCACCCTCGTCGCCGCCGCTGAGCTCGGTTCGTTTGGCCGGGTCCTCGTGGCGGCCCGGTGGACCCAGGGCCCTTCTCGAGCGGTGGAGCACGTCGGAGAACACATTCGAGACCTTGGCTCCCAACCGCCGATTGACCGCTTCGGCCCGCCAGGGAGCCAACGCCACGCCCTCGGCCAGGTCGCCCGATACGTTCGTGATTGCACGGATCCATCCGACCGGCTCCTCGTGACCTGGTTTGCGCCCGAACTCTACTTCTACACCGAGCGGCGCTTCGCGGCCGGTCTGGCATTCCTCAATCCGGGGTTCTTCTCCTCCGAGCGTGATCAGCGGCTTGCGCTGTCCAGACTGGTCACACAAACGGTGCCGATCGTCCTCGTCGCCGCCGACCGGTACGAGGGCGTGTTCCGATCGACGTATCCCCTCCTTTATGACTACCTGACGCGGGTGTATGGCGTGGCTGTTGAGCTCGAACTCGGGGAGAGCAGCGATCCGCCGGTGGGCGTCCTCGTGTCCAAACACGCGACCCCCACGGGGACGCACCCGACGCTGGGACTTCCTTGCTTCCGCTCATCGTGACGGCCCCGAGCGCAAGGCCGACCAGCACCGGCGTGGACGGCGCTACGCGAGCGCAGTTTCAAACAGCGCCAGGAGACGGCTCCATGCCCGCTCCGCCTGGGCCTCGTGATAGACGGTCGAGTCCGGCGGGCACCATCCGTGCATAGCGCCCGCGTACACCTCGATCTCCGCCGGCAATCCCGCCTGGGCGAACGCGTCGCGCAGTACGTCCTTGGCTTCCGGCTGGTTCTGGTCGTCGTTGGAGGCGATCGCGAACAGATAGTGCGCCTTCATCTTGGGCGCGAGGAGATGCGGGCTATTGGCTTGATCCGTCACCAGCCCGCCGCCGTGAAACGACGCGGCGGCACCGATGCGACCTGGCACCCCGGCGGCGGTCCGCATCGTGAACGGTCCGCCCATGCAGTAGCCCATTGTCCCCATCTTCCGGCTCCGGTCCACCGCCGGCTGGCTATCGAGGAAGCTGACGAACGCCATCGCGTCCCTCGTCTGCGTGTCCGCATTCAATGATCCCATCAGCGGCATCAGCGTGTCACGCACTTCGGCGAAATTCGTCGTGTTGACGACCGGTGCCCGCTGTGTCCGGTAGTACGGGTTGACCACCAGCACCGAGTAGCCCGATTCTGCGAGCCGCCGGGCCATCTGCTTCTTGGCGGGCCGCAAACCAAAGGCATCGGGCCAGATCAGGACGCCGGGATGGGCGCCAGTCGAGGGGTGCACGAAGTGGCAGTCCGCCACGCCATCGGGGGTCGTGACGTCGATGTCGGCTGCCGATACGTCCTGGGCATTCGCGGCTCGCGGCAAGAGCATCGCCAACCCGGCTCCCGCCGATACGGCTCCGAATTGCCGCCGGGTCATTGTTGTCGCACGCACGTACTCGGCGTTGTCGGTAGCGGTTCGGTCATCGCACATTAGGGCCTCCTTGCTGATAGATCTCTTCTCGCGGCGGTCATGCCTGCGCCGGTCCCGATTCTACGCCATTCTGCTCGGTGCCCGGTGCGGCGCTGACGGCCTGCGCCACCCCCGCCCGCCCACTGGATGCCGCTGTTGTGGCGCACGGCTTCAGCCGTGCGATTGCCGGTCCGACGGGTCAGGGACCTCGCTGAACAGCAACGACAGTTTGAGCGTGCCGCCCCTCCGTGTCTCGTTGAGCAGATACTCGTCCTCCAGCCCACCATCGGATGATGACACCTCGTTGACCCCGATCTCGACCCAGCCCAGCCTGCCGTGGTCCGTCCAGCGGTTCCAGTCAAAGACCTGGGCCCTGAGCACCGATCTTGTCGGATGCCGCACAGTGAACTCGAACGGCTCGTTCCAGTCAGGGTTGTTGTTGTTCTTGACGGTCCTGGTCGTTTGCTGCTGCATGCCGTCCATGGTCAGCACGACATACGGATCGCTCTCACTGTCCAGGTCCAGCTCGTCGAGATTCTTCGCGTTCACGACGGTCACGCTGAGAACCCCCGGCCGCTGCCGCGGTTCCGATCGTGCTTCGCCACCGCGTGATTCGGTCATCGAGTCTCAACCCCCTCCGACTCGCGTATGGTGTTCGACCATCGCGACCAGCCGCCGCGTTGTCCCACCGACGATGCCGGCACCGTTCCAGTTTCGCATACTGGGCGTCCGCATACCGGGGTTGTGGTGACGCCTGTGGTCAGGCAGAGGTAGACCCATGACGATGACGACACCGACGTCGTCACTGACCGTGTGTGCTGCGCGGTCGGCCATGCGCCGGCCACCGTAATTCGGATACGACCTGCGGCTGTGGCAGGAACACGGGGATCAGCCGGCCGAGTGCACGCCGCGCGCACTGGACTCGGGCAACGCCTCCGTCGCGCCCAATTCGTCCCGAAGCGCGCGCGCGCCGGGCGCGTTCACGAGGTCGAACGTCGGATGACCGTCGAGCGCGGCGTCCACCAGCACGCGTGCGTAGGCGGTGTCGCCCAGCGCGTATCGGATGGCGGCGGCGTGATACAGCACGCGACGGTCTCGTGTGCCCGTGCGGAGGGCCCGCGCCGCGGCCGCCCCGGCTTCATCCAGGCGGCCGGCCCGATAGTAGGCCCACGCCAGCGTGTCCTCGGTCGGGATGTCCTGGCGGTGCGCCGCCGCCTGTTCCGCCAGTTCGACAGCCGTGTCTGTCTTGAGACCACGCTCCGCCAGCAACCGCGCCAGGGCGGCCGGTTGCGGTTCTTCCAAGGCCCAGCCCTGGCGCTCGAGCCGTTCCGCCTCTTCGTAAAAACGGTCCGCCTGCCGAGAATCCCCCAGCGCGCCGTGCAGGTCTCCGATCTGCGCGGCGAGCTCCGGATTCTCGTGCCCTGCGTAGAAGTCCCGCGCGAGCGCCAGCGCCTCCGCGAGTCGTCCATTGGCGGCGGCGACGCGGATCCGCCCCGCTGCGGCATACGGGTGGCCGGGGAAGCTGAACTCCGCATGTCGGAACGCCTGGTCGGCGTCGTCGAGCTGACCCATCTCCGCATACAGATGCCCGAGCTGCGTCTGATGCCAGGCCAGTGACTCGGGGTCGTGCGGACTCGTCGCTTCAGTGGCCATCCGCATCGCGGCCAACGCACGCTCGAGGTCGCCTGACAGCTCGAAGCCGTGGGACACCCGGGCATAGGCCTGGGCGCTGGGTCTGATCGCCATCATCGTGTCGTACGCCTCTCGCGCGTCCTCATAGTGACCCAGCTCCAGATGGGCGTCCCCCAGCGCGCCATAGTTCCATGCATCATCGGGGTTCCGGTCACGCGTACGGCTGGCTTCGGCAATGGCGTCCTGGAACCGGTGTTGCGACAGCGATACGGTAGCCAGCATCCGCTGGGTCTGGTAGTCGCCTGGGTCTCTGATCAGGGCGGTCCGAACCACGGATTCGGCCTCCTGAGCCAGCGCGGCATTAGCGTCAACACGGGCCAGTCGCAGCAGCACGGTTGCCAGCGCGACGCTGGCGCCCGGCTCACCCGGGTCGGCCGCGAGCGTGGCCCGGAGCGCCGATGCGCTTCGGGCCAGATCCGTTCGCGACGACGACGGCCCGCCAGGGGTGCCGACCACCGGTTGCCAGCGCGCCGCCGCTGTCGGCGTGTCTCGTAAGGTGCCGTAGCCGACCGCGGCGATCAAGGCCACCATGGCGACCGAGACCAGTGAGGTTCGACTCATCCAGTTCCCCATGTTCTCCGCCTTCCTAAGCAGCCCGTGGTGGAAGTCCCGCTGCATTCGAGCGGCGCTGCAATCCGCCGATC
>CALBET010000730.1 GCA_937888665.1 uncultured Acidobacteriota bacterium | reverse complement strand
CTGTCTCGACGGAAAGTCTGCGTCGGGGTCGACCTGTTTCAGGTCTGCCGAGAACGCTCCTGCTCCAGCCGTTTCACGAAGCTGTTCAGCTTTTCGACTGCGCCCTCACGTCGGCTCCACCTGCGGATGACTGCGAGATCAACCGTGAAGGGATGCACACGCGCCACCGGTCAGGACCGCACCGATCCCGTGGGCGCTGAGCGCAGCCCCGACGGCCAGCGCCACATCCCGAAGGGACGATTCCTTGGAGAGGACCACCACGGGCTGTTAGGGCTTTCCGGTTCGGCGTGGTCGGCGACGTAGTGACGCGACCGCACGCTGAAGCGCGTCGTCGGCGTCGGCGAGTCGCTCCAGGTATGCGGCCCGCCCCACTCGGCCGGTGGCATAATCGGCGGGTACTCATCAGCGGACGGTCGTCAGCGTGCATGGCGTTTGCGTCCCACGATCCCCGAGAAGGAGAAGCATGCGAAGCGTATCGCTCTGCGCCGTCCTGCTGCTGGTCGGCCCCACGTCGGCCCTTGCGCAACGGGACTGGAACGCCCCGTTTCCGCCTCACCGTGTCATCGACAACATCTACTTTGTCGGCACCGAGCAGCTGGGCACGTTTCTCGTGACCACCTCCGCGGGGCACATCCTGATCAACTCCGACTTCGAGACCACGGTGCCGACGATTCGCCAGGGGGTCGAGGCGCTGGGGTTCAAGTTCGAGGATATTCGTGTCGTACTTGGCAGCCACGCCCACGGCGACCACATGCAGGCCGACGCGCTCGTGAAGGAGCTGACCGGCGCGCAGGTCATGGTGATGCAGGCGGACGTCGAACAGCTCAGCGCGATGCGGCCGGGAGGGAAAGAGCACCCGATTGACCGTATCCTCGAAGATGGCGATCGGGTGGAACTGGGGGATACGGCGCTGGTGGCGCACCACACGCCCGGCCACACGAAGGGGTGCACGAGTTGGGGGCTCCAGGTGGCGGAGAACGGCCAGACCTACGACGCGCTCATCGTGTGCAGCTTCGGCGTGAACGCCAACTACGTTCTGGTCGACAACCCCGACTACCCGGGGATTGCGGATGACTATCGAGCCACGTTCGCCAAAGCCCGCGCCCTCCCGGTGGACGTCTTCCTCGGCTCACACGGGTCGTGGTACGACATGGCGACCAAGTATGAACAGCTGCAGAACCGCGCCCCGGCCGACCCGAACCCGTTCGTTGATCGGGCCGGCTATCTCGCGCACATCGACCTGCAGGAGCAGCGATTCAACGAGATGCTCGCGCGTCAGCAGAGCGCCGCTCGCGAGTGACGCAGCCCCGCGGTTGTCAGTCTGGAAGCGCGAACGAAAAGACGGCGTTGCCGGCGGCAATGGCGACATATTGCTTCCCGTCGACCGCGTAGGCCATCGGCGCGGCATGGACACGTCCGCCGACCGTCTTGTGCCACAGTTCTTCGCCGGTGTCCGCATCAAGCGCGAAGAAGAAGCCGTCGGCCGTGCCCCCGAAGACGAGATCGCCCGCGGTCGACATCAAGCCGGACGTCGACCGGGAGTCGACCGGAAACTCCCACTGCACCTTGCCGGTCTGGGGTGACAGCGCCCGCACCGCGCGGAGATAGGCGTCGGGTGGCTCGGGGTTCTCGCCACCCCCGGCGCGATAGCTGTCGCCCTCTTCGTACGCGGTCTTGCGGATGTAGTACCGCGTTTCGGCATCGTAGGCCATGACATACAGCAGGTCGGTGCGTGGACTGTACGACGGGGACCACCAGTTGGACCCGCCGGTGATCGCGGGGGACACCACCGTGCCCTCGAGAGACGGCTCCATGCCAGGCACGAGAATCGGCCGGCCAGTCGGGTCGAGCCCCTCGGCCCAGGTCTGCTTCGCGTACGGCGTGCCAAGCAGGAACTCGCCGGTCTCGCGGTCCAGCACATAGAAGAAGGCGTTGCGGTTCGGAAAGAGCATCAGCTTCCGCGGCTCGCCGTTGAATGTCGTGTCGGCCAGAATCGGAATCTGCGTCGAGTCCCAGTCGTGAATGTCGTGCGGAGTGAACTGGAAATACCACTTCATCTCGCCGGTGTCGGCGTCCAGCGCCACCACCGAGTCGGAGTAGAGGTTGTCGCCCTCGCGCACCGTGCCGTCATAGTCGGGCCCCGGGTTCCCGGTGCCCCAGTAGACCAGGTTCAACTCCGGGTCGTAGGAGCCGGTCATCCAGGTGGCGGCTCCGCCCCGGCGCCATGAGTCGCCCGACCAGGTCTGGCTGTCCGGGTTGTCGGGGCCGGGTGTTGTCATGAACCGCCACTCCTGCTCCCCGGTGTTGATGTCGTAGGCATCCACGAACCCACGAATGCCAAACTCGCCACCCGCTATGCCGCTGAACACCTTGTCGCCGACGATCAGCGGTGCCGCGGTCTTGCTGTAGCCCGAGGTGGTCTCCTGGGTTGTCGTGTCCCACATCACGCTGCCCGTCTTCGGGTCCAGCGCCACCAGATGAGCGTCGAGCGTGCTCATGATGATGTGGTCACCCTTGACGGCCACGCCCCGGTTGTTCCGTCCGCAACAGAAGACCATGTCGTCTGGCAGCGGATGCTCGTATCGCCAGTAGGGTCGACCGGTCGCCGCTTCGACCGCGATGACCGTGCTGGGCGACTCGGTGATGTACATCACGCCGTCGACCACGAGCGGTGTCGTCTCGGCCTGGTCGAGCGTACGGAGCTGGTGGACCCACTGAATCTGGAGATCGGCGGCGTTGCCCCGGTCAATCTGGTCGAGCCCACTGTAGCGCTGGCTCTTGTAGTTGCCCGAGTACATCAGCCAGTTGTCCGGTTCGTCCTCGGCGTTGAGCAGCCGTTCGGCTGACACCGGGGCGAACGGAGCCGTGTCCTCCGACGGTGTCTGCGCCTGGGGTGTGGCGGCGAGTGCACCGACCATCAGGGGTATGCAAGCAAGGAACCGGCCGCGCTGGGTCATGTTGAGTCTCTCTTGGGTTGTATCCGTTCGCTGGGTCGGCCCCTTTATACTCCGATCCCGACTCCTGCACCACAGTCGCGCCACGCCAGTCCCCTGGTTCAGACATTGTGCAGGCCGATGCCGGGCCGAGCAGCCCGTGGTGCAAGTTACGCTGCATCCGACGCCGCTGGTTCGCCCTGGCGCCGCGGAAAACTCCCACTTCGGCACGCGAGATTGCGGACCCCCTCATCCCGACCGTGAGATTGTGGCCCAGATTCAGGGGGGCAATGCCGGCCAGATTCCAGGCGCATCATTTGCATGCACAGTACAGTCTCGCCAACTCGGGTCGATGCGGTACGGTCAGGGGAGAGAGACATGAGCAGTCGAGAACCCGGAAAGCTGTCCCTGACCGCGACGCTGCTGTTCGGCGCCGGCGCGCTCTGTCTTGTTGGCGGCAGTGTGACGCTGGCCGATGACTTGGCGGTGCGCGGCTGGTCCTCGGTCGCAGGTCGCGTGCTGTCGTCCGAGGTGACGAGCGAGACGTCGAGTCGCACCCATGCGGCATCCGGGCGCAGCGTCACCCGGACTCGATACCGGGCCGACGTCGAATACGAATACTCTGTAGACGGCACGCAGTTTGTAGGAACTCGGGTGTCTAGGGCCAACGTCGACCATCTGGCCGAGGACCCGGCCGCAGCGATCGTCGCCCGCTATCCCCCCGGGGGACGCATCGATGTGTACTACGACCCTGACGATGCGAGCACGGCGGTCCTCAATAACGAGGTCGCTGGCACCGGATTCAGCGGCCTGGGCCTTGGCGCACTGTTTGTTCTCGCCGCGGTCGGCCTGAAAATCGGATCCCGGTTTTGAGGGGCGCTGCGGTCTGCTATTGTCGAACACGAAAGTTCACCCACGCAGGCCCGCGTTGAAGAACTCTCGCGAGGATCAGAAAGAGAGGACGGCATGATCGTTTCTTCGCGCGGCACCCATCGCGCACTGACCGCGCTCGTGGGTGCCGCTGTTGCGCTGGTGTGTGCCACGACGGGAGGCGAGGCTCAGACGCCGGCGACGGCCGGGCGGGAGGTGCCGGCACGCATGCTGCCGGCGCCGAGCACCGTCAGCCCGGAAATGCAGCGGCTGCTGGCGGCGCCGATCCCCGGGAACTGGAACTCGCCGCCGAACACCCCCGAACAATGGCAGGCATTCGCGGCGCAGGCCGACCGAGACCCACGGGACCCCCAGCCTCTCCTGGACCGCTTCGGCATCACATCAGAGCGGATGGTTGTCAACGGGATCCCGGCGTACATGATGACCCCGAGCGACCTTCCTGCCGAGAACCGCGACAGGCTCCTCGTGCACTTGCACGGCGGCTGTTACATGATGGGTGGCGGTGTCGCCGCGATGTACGAGGGCGCCATGTTGGCTGGATTCGGCCACTTCAGGGTGCTCTCCGTCGACTATCGCCGGCCGCCGGCATTTCCCTACCCGGCCGCGCTCGACGACGCGGTCGCGGCCTGGCGGGGTGCGCTGGAAATCACGGATCCAAACAAGATGGCCATCTTCGGCGCATCGGCCGGAGGCGCGCTGACCCTCTCGACCGTGTTGCGTCTCAAACAGGAAGGGCTGCCGCTTCCGGCTGCTATCGCTCCCGGCACGCCGATGTCAGACCTGACCAAGCGCAGCGACTCGTTCTACACGAACCGTCTGGTGGACAATGTCCTGATGGGGACCGAGGGCCGGTGCCAGGCCATGGCCGAGGTCTATGCCGATGGCCACGATCTGGCAGATCCGATGCTGTCGCCGGTCTACGGCGACATGAGCGGCTTTCCGCCGACCATTCTCACGACAGGCACGCGAGACCTCTTGTTGAGCGATACCGTTCGCGTGCACCGCAATCTTCGGCGAGCCGGGGTGGTTGCCGATCTGCACGTCTACGAAGCCCAGGCGCACGCCAACTATGTTCGCGATATTCCGGAGTCTCGGGAGGCGTTTGAGGAAATGGCCCGTTTCTTTGACACGCATCTCGACCGCTAGCTCGACCGATAGACGGTGCCGTGCCAACCAGCCTCTGCGTATGTGGAGCGAGGAAAAGAGACAATGACGAGAAACGCGATGAGAACTGGAGTGTGTGTCTGCGCGGTGGTCACGCTGGTGGCCGCCGTGGGTCAGAGGGTGGCCTGGGCTCAGGAGCAGAGCTGGGTAGAACTCGCCGTCCATAACATGGGGGAGCCCATCAATACCCTGTGGGCTGAGGGGGAACTCTCGTTCGCCGATGACGGCACCATGGTGTATTGCAGCGCCCGGGAAGATTTCGCCATCGCGCCAGGGGACCCGAAAGATCTATACATCGCGACGTTCAATCTGGACACCGGAAGTTGGAATACACCGGTGAACATGGGCGTGCCGGTGAACGCGGCGCCGGCGATGGATGTCGACCCGTTGCGTCTCGGCGATGACCGAGAGCCGTGGATTACAGGAGACGGGAACACCATCTACTTCAAGTCCGACAGACGGGCGACGACAAGTCCTCGCAATGCGAACGATCTCTTTGTGACGCGCAAGGTACGTGGAGAGTGGACCGCGCCTGAATTGCTGTCCTACCCGATCAGCACCGACGCGGGAAACGAACATTGCCCGGCCATCCTGCAGGATGGTCAGACCCTGTGTTTCGCGTCGATGCGAGACGGGGGCTATGGCGGTTCGGATATCTGGTGTTCACAGCAGGACGCGGATGGCAGCTGGCAGGAGCCGGTCAATCAGGGTTCGAACATCAACACCGCGGCTGAAGAATTCCATTTCACGCAAGATAGCGACGGCATGGTGTATTTCACGTCCGGTCGACCGGGTGGATTTGGTGGCATGGACATCTGGGGCGCCATGCAGTCGGGGCGGAACAGCTGGGAGCCGGCCGTGAACCTGGGACCACTGGTCAATACCAGCTCCGCCGATATGTGCCCCGCGCTGCCTCCGGGGGCTGAGGCGTTTTCCTGGTTCTCCAACCGGTCGGACAACAGCTTCGGCGGCATCGATATCTTCTGGACGAACAAGAGGAATCTGTCGACCGCTCCGAAATAAATGTACCGGTGGAGTCACTATCTTCGCAACGCCTTCGCCGTTTCCTGTCGGGTGTCGTCATGCTTGGCGTCCTGGGTATGGGCGCCGAACTCCTGCTCATCGGCCACATCGACGACGGGTATCAGTTCGTGCCGGTCATCGTGCTGGTCGTCGTGGCCATGGCCTTGGCCTGGAGTGTCGTGCGACCGCGCCGGCTGACGGTGTGGGTTGTGCGCCTGGCCATGCTGTCGTCGGTGGCGAGCGGCTTGGTCGGCGTCATCCTGCACTATCGAGGCAATGAAGCGTTCGAGCTTGAGATGTATCCCACGTTGTCCGGTCCCGCCCTGCTGTTCGAGACGGTGACGGGCGCCACCCCGGTCCTGGCCCCGGGATCGATGGCACTGTTGGGACTGGTCGGGCTCGCCGCTACCTATCACCATCCGGCCCTTGCTGGACCCACCGGGTCCGCCCGCGCCGATTCTGTCGACTCTAGAGTCGACGCTACAGAGGAGGAGCCATCGTGAAACGGATCCAGATGTGGGGTGTCACCCCCGTTCGCTGCCTCGCCATCGCCCTGCCTGCGCTCGTGGCGTTCGCGGGGACGGTTCATGCCCAGGTCGGTGCATCGGTCACGGTCGTCGACGCCAACATCGCGACCGAACCGGAGCTGTCGGCCCTGCCCCAGCTCACGCCGGCGCTCGTCACGAGCATCGTCGAGGCTCGGCCGTTTTCGTCCATTACGGAACTCGACGCGCTGTTGGCGCGGACACTCGACCGAGATCAGATCACGACGCTCTACGGTCGAGTGTTCGTGCATCTGAATCTGAACACCGCCACCCGCGAGCAGATCCTGCTCATTCCCGGTACCGGGCCTCGCATGGCCCACGAGTTCGACGAGTACCGCCCGTACCCCGCGCTCGCCCAGTTCCACCGGGAGATTGCCAAGTATGTGGACGACACCGAACTGGCCCGACTCGAGCAGTATGTCTTCGTGCCTATCGATCTGAACACGGCGACCGACGCGGACATCCTGACGATCCCAGGCCTGGGGCCCCGCATGCTGCACGAGTTCCAGGAGTACCGGCCCTACCAGGCGATGGCGCAGTTCCGCCGCGAGATGGGCAAGTACGTGGACGAGAAGGAAGTGGCGCGGCTGGAACGCTACGTCACCATCAACTGATCAGTGGGCGACCGCGTTGATGCGACAGACAGCGTCTCGTTTCGGTCGGTCGTTCGTGACCTGTGGCTCCGCCTGGTTCGCGTTCGCGGCCCTCGGGGGCCCCGTCTCAGCGCAGGAGGTGGGGGCGGCGGCGGGGATCTATCAAAAGGCGTGCGCGGCATGCCACGGGATCGACGGACGCGGGGCGGCACTGGATCAAGTCGGATTCGACGTGCCGCTGCCGGATTTCGCCGATTGCAGCTTTGCCTCACGCGAGCCGGCGGCCGATTGGTACGCCATTGCGCACGAGGGCGGACCCGTTCGGGCCTTCGACCGGCGGATGCCGTCCTTCAGTGGAGTGCTGTCGGTGTCAGACCTGGAGCTCGCCGTCGCCCACACCAAGGCATTTTGTGCGGATCGTGCCTGGCCCCAGGGCGAGTTGAACCTGCCGCGTGCGCTGGTCACCGAGAAGGCGTACCCGGAGGACGAGGCGGTCCTGTCCACGACCATGGCGTCGGGCACGTTCGTGAACGAGTTTCTCTACGAGCGCCGCATCGGCGCGCGCAGCCAGGTTGAGGTGAACGTGCCGGTGGGCGCACAGGACGCTGGCAGCGGCTGGCATCGTGGGCTGGGCGACGTCAAGGTCGCCCTGAAACACGTGCTCTCGCACAGCGCCGACACGGGCCACATCCTGTCGGTTGCCGGGGAGGTCAGGCTGCCGACCGGCAAGGAGAACGAGGGACTGGGGAAAGGCGTCACCATCTTCGAGCCCTTCGTCGCCTACGGGCAACTGTTAACGGCTGACAGTTTCCTGCACGTACAGGCCGGCGCCGAATTCCCGACCAACGGCGACCGGGCCAGCAACGAACTCTTCTGGCGCACGGCGTTCGGTCGAAGCTTTGTCGAGGGGGAGTTTGGCCGCACCTGGTCTCCCATCATCGAACTGCTCGGTGCCCGCGAGTTGGGCGAGCACGAATCGATGCTCTGGGACGTGGTCCCCCAGATGCAAGTCACGTTGAGCCGACGTCAGCACGTCATGGTCAACGCGGGCGTCCGGCTTCCGATCAATGACCGCGAGTGGCGCGGTACCGAAGTGCTGACGTATCTCCTCTGGGATTGGTTTGATGGAGGGTTCTTCGATGGCTGGCGCTGACAGGCTGCGTACTCGCCGTGGCGCGTGTGTGGCTGTGGGCGCGGTGTGGCTGCTCGCACTGCTGACCCAGGCCGGGCCGACGGAGGTGCGGGCTCAGACGGCGCCGCAGGCCAGCCGGCCGGACCATGATGGTCCCCTGTTCCAGACTTCGCGGGATTGCGTCGCCTGCCACAACGGGCTGACCACACCGACGGGTGAGAACGTGTCGATCGGCAGTAGCTGGCGCGCGTCGATGATGGCCCAGTCCGCGCGTGACCCGTACTGGCAGGGTGCGGTTCGGCGCGAGACTATCGACCACCCCACCCACATCGCCGAGATCGAGGACGAGTGCTCGATTTGTCACATGCCGATGACGACCGCGCCGGCCCGCGCCAGAGGCGAACACGGGGCGATTTTCTCGCACTTGCCTATCGGTGCCGATGATTCGGAGGTCGGTCGTCTGGCCGCTGATGGTGTGTCGTGTACGGTCTGTCATCAGATCACCGCCGAGGGGTTAGGCACGCGCGAGAGCTTTACCGGCGGGTACGTGCTCAGCGTAGTGCCGTCCGGGAGCCAGCAGCCGATGTTCGGCCCGTTCGAGGTGGAAGCGGGGCACGCCCACCTGATGCGATCCTCCACCGGCGTGACACCAACCGAAGGGGCTCACGTGCGCCAGTCGGAACTGTGCGCGACGTGCCACACGCTGTTTACACAGGCCCTCGATGCCCAGGGGCGGGCGGTCGGCACGCTGCCCGAGCAGGTGCCGTATCTGGAGTGGCAGCACAGCGCATTCCGCGATGAACAGAGCTGTCAGGCGTGTCACATGCCGGCCGTCGACGAACCGACCCCCATCACGTCGGTGGTCGGGGAGCCCAGAGAGGGCCTCGGTCGTCACACATTCCGTGGCGGCAACTTCTTCATGCTGCGGATGCTCAACCGGTACCGCGCCGACCTGGGCGTCGCCGTGTCACCCGAGGAACTCGAGGCGTCAGCTCGGGCCACCGAGCGGCAGCTTCAGACCGATACCGCGACGGTCGACATCGCGACGACGTCCAGAACCGCCACCGGCATCGCGTTCAGCGTGTCGGTGACGAACAAGGTCGGCCACAAGCTGCCGACCGGCTACCCGTCCCGCCGGGTCTGGCTGCATGTCGCGGTCCGCGACGAGCGCGGACGGATCGTGTTCGAGTCGGGCGCCGTCTCGCCAGACGGCGCCATCGCGGGCAACGACAATGATGCTGACGCGGCAGCCTACGAGCCGCACTACGAGGAGATCAGGGCGGCCGACGAGGTGCAGATCTACGAGTCGGTGATGACCGATGCTGAGGGCGCTGTGACCACCGGCCTGCTCACCGCGGCTGTCTACGTCAAGGACAACCGGTTGCTACCGCGAGGCTTCGACAAGACGGTCGCATCCGACGATATCGCCGTCCGCGGGCTGGCCAACACCGACCCCGACTTTCTTGGAAGCGGCGACCGTGTCCGCTATGTGGTGGACGCGCCAAGGGGCGGGGCCCTGACCGTCGAGGTCGAACTTCGCTATCAACCCATTGCCTACCGCTGGGCCCAGAACCTCGGCGAGTATGAGGCCATGGAAACACAGCGATTCGTGTCCTACTACGACGCGATGGCCGCCCGTTCTTCACTCGTCCTCGCTCGTGCATTGGCCTCACTCGAGCAACCCTGAGGCACGCGGAACAAGGCGCGAACTGCCGCGGGTCATGCCGCAGAGAGAGGACGACCGATGCAAAACGAGGGAGGAGCGGATTACTTGTGGCCGGCTGCCGCGTGGCGGCGCGCGTGCCGAGCGCTGGTTGTTCTGGAACAGCACAAAGGCGTGTTCGTTGCTGGACTGGCGGTGGCGCTGTTCGCGGAGAGCGTGTCGTTCATCTTCGCGTCGACCTGGTATACGGACGAGTTGTATGTCTCTCGGTTCACGGGGCTGTCGCAGGCTCCGTTTGCGATCGGCGACGTGCCGATCCCGGCCGCCGAGCATCGTCTTCGACTGCTGGGACCGGTCATCGCGTGGGCGCTGGGGTTGGGTGGGAGCGTGTGGGGCACGGTGATCCCGATTCTTGCCAGCATCCCACTGCTTGGGCTGGTCTACGTGTTCGTCCGGCAGAGGAGCTCGGTCCAGATGGGCCTGGTCTCCGTCATGCTGCTGGCGACAACCCATCTCACGATGACGAGCCGGACGATTCTGGGCTACCAGGACTCCTTGATCTACCTGTGTTGTCTGGGAGCCCTGATGGCCCGGCGGCCGCTGTTGAGGGGCGGCTTCCTCTTCCTGGCTCTCTACGGTGATATTCGCGCGGCGATGATTTGCCCGTTCATGCTGATCTGGCCCGTGAACCCCGACGATGCCATACCCCCGCTTGGCGAGATGGCCAGACGCGCGGTGGTGTGTGTTGTCTCGATCGCGATATGGGCCGTCACCGCCAGGTTGCTTCTTCAGTATTTCGAGTACGACCAGATAACAGCGGATCGGTGGGACGTGCTGATGAACGACGAGATCCTACGCATCAATCCCGGCATCCTCCATCTGTCAGCGTTCATGGCGTTCAAGGCGGCGTGGCCCTTCGTGCTGGTCCCCATCTGGACGCTGTCTCGAAGACACTGGTTCTGGGGAGTCTATCTGGCGATCGCGTTGATCGGAATCGGCGGGCCCGCCATTTTGGTTCACGACGTCTCGCGAGCGCTGGGATTTTCCTTCCCGTTGATTCTGCTGGGGTTGGTCCAATTGTGGCGGCGCGTGCCTCAAACAGCGGAGGTGGTGGCGGGCACGTGTCTGGCGGTCAATCTCGCGTCCCCCTTCTACCATGGATTCACGTTCTCCCTATGGGAGAGTAGCTATCCACTCCCGCTCGAGATTCTTCGACGACTGATGGCGTGATGGTGTTGCCTGAGACCAAGCCTTACAGGCGCGCTCGCATTAACCGGCATACCCTGCTACTCACCCTCGTGTTGCTCTACGCAGCCGGGTTCCGACTCCTCGCCCTGGACCGACCCTTCCACGCCGACGCGGAGGGCTCGGGCAGCATGTACGGCGTACTCGCAAGGAACTATCTACGTTTCGATTTGGCGCACACCCACGGCATGCCGGTCCTGACGGTGGGCCAGCCACCCCTCGCGAACCGCCTTGTTTTCTATCCAGATCACCCGCCGCTCGTGCCGCTCCTCATCGTCCCATTCTATGCGGCGTTTGGTGTGGGCGAGTGGCAGACGCGGCTTCCGTTTTCAATTGTCACGGTCATGGCAATCTACGCGTTGTATCTGCTGTCGGCGCGCTGGGCGACGCCTCGCGTGGCTCTCATGGCGGCCACGCTCTTCGCCGCCACGCCCATGACGCTCTACTTCGGAGGGTTTCCGGAAGTCGTCGGGATGCCGCTCATTCTCCTCGTGCTGCTAGCCGTGTTCGGCTACCTGCGGTTCCACCGCCGACCTAGCCTGGTCACGTTCGTGCCTTTCGTCGCGGCGTTCACCCTGGCTGGCCTGTGTGACTGGCCAGCCTACCTGGTCGTTCCGGTGCTCCTGACACACTTCGTGATGACCCAGCCTCGGCGTCAATGGCCGTGGATGATGGCCTTTGGGGCGATGGCGGCTGTGCTGTTCGTCGGTGTCTACGCGTACATCTCACTCGCCACACACCTTCCGTGGAATTGGATGGTGCCTCTGCTCAGGCGGCGCAGCGCAGTCGTCGGTGTCAACCCGTTCACGCTGAGCCAGTGGCTCGGTGCGGCGGCGGTCTACAACCGGACATATCACACACTCCCGTTACTCGCCGCCTCTGGGCTCTGGCTCGTGGTCTTCGGTTTTCGGCGCCGTCACCCTCCACCCGGAACGACCGCCGCGCGTATCTTGATGGCGGTGGGTATTCTTCACGTCGTGGTCGGCGGCAAAGCCGTCTACGACCACGCATGGTGGTGGTCACCACTGACACCGGGTATCGTCCTGTCCGCAGCGCTCGTGGTTGAATGGGTGTTGCAGTTCGGCAGGCGTCAGGGGTATCCGAATGCTGGTGGCAGGATCGTTGCGGTCGGGCTCGTGCTCTTTGCGGCGTGGACGGGGTTCACGACCTACCGGCAATTGTATCCTGTCACGCGAGACGTTCCCTTCACGCCGATGGAACTGGGACAGGCCATTCGAGTCGCTGCCCCCGATCCCAACGACTTGGCGCTGATAGTTGGAGGCGAAGGGGCGGCGGCGCAGTTATGGTTCTACGGAGACCGTGCGCTCAGGACCCGGGTGTGGTCTCCTCAGGACTTCGAGCGCCGCTTGCACGATGAGACCGCCGATCTCGTGTTCGATTTTGATGTGCAGTCTTGGAGTGCTGCAGCGACCGGGATCGTGTTTCCCCGAGTGTGGGGGCAGGACTTCGGAACTCTTCGTTCCTACTTGACCGAGCGCTACCCATCGGCATCACTCCCGCCGGTCCTGGCGGAGAAGTTCGAGGTGTTCGATCTACGCTGATCTCCTGAAAACAACGACGACCAGTGCAGTCGATGTTCCGATGGCGTCGAGGGAAACAGAGGAGGACGCGCGGATAATGCCCGCCTACGGCCCTCCGGCGTGGTCTGACAGTATCGTCCGCGCGCTGCGGTAAGGTTGAAAAGCGCGCCCCTCGCCCACGCCGACCACCTCCATCCACAGTTCTGCGCCGTCCACATGAACGACCACGTAGTGGTACGGGTTGTCGCTTGGCTCCGGACTCGGACGGACGAGATGGGTGACCTCAACCGAGTTGGACGCCGCCGCGTCGAGGTACGCGCTGAGGTCGGGTTCGCTCCAATATTCGTGGGGCGGTGCTCCACCCCCGCCGCTCACGATCTGGTCCATCCGCTGCTGGTGCCCGCTTCCGTCCCGATACCGTTCGGTCCAGTGCTCGAAGAGATGTTCGTGCCCGGTGAACAGCAGATCCACACCGTGCTTACGAAAGAGGGGCATCCACCGGGCCCGGATTGCGGCGGTGGGGCGCTCCACCTGAGCGCCCCCGTGGGGTCCCGATGAGTACGCGGGATGATGGAAGAAAGCCGCCACATGCACGTATCGCTCCCCATCCAGGCCCTCCAGCTGGCCGGCAGCCCACGCGAGTTGGGTGGCGTCCTCGGCGATGTTCGAATCCAGGGCCAACACGAAGGTGTTGCCGTATCCGAAGGCGTAGGTCGGGTAGCCGTCCAGCCTTCGCATTGCGCCGTCAGGAGGGATCAACCGCGACACCGCGGACAGGTAGTTGTGGAGGCCCCGGCGGCGACCCGGGGCTTCGAGATCCTCCGCGGCGGTGACGTCGTGGTTCCCCGGCACGAGGAAGTAGGGGATTCCGGCCTCCTGGGTGAGCCGATTGATCAGCTCAACGAAGCTGCTGTTCCATCGTGCCGGGTCCTGTCCGTCCACCACCGCGTCGCCGCTCTGGAGCACAAAGCGCACCGGGTCGGGCCCCGCCTCACGTGAGGCGACGGTGCGGAGCATGGACTCCACGACCCGGGAGTGCTCGTATTGGAAGCCCTCTCCGTCTTCTTGTCCCCTTGTATCACCGTAGACGATAAACGAGAAGCGGACGACGTCGGCGCTCTCCGCCTCCGCAGGAAGGGGGAAGCGGGGAGCCTCGATGGCAACCACGTTCTGCGCTAGCGTCCCGGTGCCGGTCGGTGGGACCACCCGTGGGCTGGGTGGCGGTTCGATGAGGGTCGTCGAGCCCGGCGGAGTCTGAGAAGTGGACGCTGGGGTCGAATCGGCGCCGAACGGCGCCGGAGCGCCGCACGACGTGAAGGATATCAGCATGACGAGAACGGCGGTCTGGTTCATCAGCAGCCTTCGTACTACTTTGTCAGATCTGCAGTCTCACCGACCGCAGCGCCTCGATGCGTACCGCGGCGCAGGCCTTCAGGCCTGCGAGGCAAGGCTGAAGCCTTGCCCCACTGATGTCGACACAAATTAGCGAAACACGTCTTTCTCGAACGTGGCGCAGGCCTTCAGGCCTGCGATCTGACAAAGTAGTATGGGTGACCTGTCTCTTCGGCGTCACGTCGGCAACCTGCCACACCTGGCCCAAGCCCCCCTCGCCGATGAAGGCGGTCACGTCGTCGTGGTCGAGGTGGGCGCCGGAACGGAGTGGCATGGAAGCAGGCCGATTATATGCCGTCAAGGAACCGAGCCCGATCGTGTCGGTGGTCGGGGAGCCACGAGAAGAATCGGTCGCCACAACATTCGCGTGGCCAACAACGTCGACCGCGACGCCGTCTTCAACGACCCGTTTCCCAACAAAACGCAGCCGGCCGATGTCGCAAGCCGCTTCAGGGGCGCCGATCGAACAACGGGCCTGAAGGCCCTTGCGACGATGAACACGATCCTGGCGTGGGTCGGCCGCTGGCTGGGTCTGGATCAGACCCAGCCGGGCACTTCGTGCGCGTACGGCATCGAGTCTTGCGCGCCTCTGCGCGTGACAGATATCGACGCCACGGCGCAGGCACGCCGCACGCTGTCGTGCAGTGGAACGTTGTTGGCCAGCGCGACAGCCAGGGCGCCGTTGAAGCAATCGCCGGCCGCGGTGGTATCGATGGCCACCACCTCTGGCGCGGCAATAAGCTCGAGGCCGGACGGGGTGGCCAGCAGCACGCCCGCGGCACCCAGCGTGATGGCGACGTTCTTCACGCCCATACCGAGGAGTTGGGTGGCCGCCGTCCGGGCGGTCTGTTCATCGCGTACGCGGACACCGGTCAGTACTTCGGCCTCCGTCTCGTTCGGCGTCATGAGGTAGACGCCGGTCAGCAAGGCCTCCGGCAGCGACCGGGCCGGAGCAGGGTCCAGAATCACCCGTTGCCCGTCGCCGCACAGGCGGTCAATGGCGTGACTGACCGTGGAGAACGGAATCTCCAGTTGTACCAGCACGACCGCAGTGGCTGGAATCTGGGTCAGAGCCGCGTCAATCTTGGGGACGTCGAGGGTGTTGTTGGCCCCTGGTGCGACGACGATCTGGTTGTGTCCGCTGTCGTCGACACTTATGAACGCGACGCCTGACGGCGAGCTCGTGTCTCTCGTGACGAACTCACAGTCGACGCCGTCGGCGTGCAGTCGGGCGATGGCCTGATCGCCGAAGACATCGGTGCCGAGCCGCGCCACCAGCGACACCGCCCCCCCAAGCCGCGCCGCGGCGACGGCTTGATTGGCGCCTTTGCCCCCTGCGGTGATCAAGAAGTCAGTCCCCAGCACCGTTTCTCCGGGGCGGGGCAGCGACGGCGTCCTCACCACGAGATCGGTGTTGATGCTGCCGATCACGTAGATGAGAACGCCCGCTGCCGACATCGTGATCGCCAGACGAGGTCGGTGCTTGACTGTGGTTACCTCGCGTCCTGCCCGGCCGCGTCACGCGAGCGGGCGCCGCTCAGGATGTTGGTCATGCCGTAGTTGCCTTCGTGGCACGCGTACTCCACGAGCTCGTACTGACTCTCGTCCAGGTCCCAGCGGAACATGGCGGTCCAGGGCTGTGTCCAGACCGTCGGGTCGTCGACCGTGAATTGGTATTCGAGGACGCCGGGCCCGATACGTGTGTAGCGCTCCACGAGCGTCATGTTCTCGCTCGACCCTTGGAAACCAGTGCCGCCGTTGAAGTTGGTGCTCTCGACGACCAACGTGTCGCCCTCCCACCGGCCGCGCGAGTTCCCGAGATACGACTGGACATTCGCCCCGAGCGCCGGCTGCGGCTCGGTTGGCACGATGCGCGTTTCGTGGACCATCTCCCTCGTGATCGCCACATACCCGGGCCCCTGCACGATCTGCAGGCCGTTGTTGTAGCCGCCCGGCGTGGGGATGAGCCCGCGTGTGATGCACCGGACCCACGTTGAGAGGTCCTCGGGTCCACTCGGGGTAGTGGCCTCGCGTGGCGCACGCTCGTCGCCGGCCGTGACGGCCCGCGTTTCCCGTCCCGCCGTGCGGGCCGGGAGTCGGCCGTCCGGCGGGTCGATCACCATCGCCACTTGGGTGGAGACGCCCTGTCGCCCATAGCCCAACGTCGTGTCGCGCCACTCGCGCTCGTAG
>CALBET010000729.1 GCA_937888665.1 uncultured Acidobacteriota bacterium | reverse complement strand
GTTGGATCACCATGGCGCTTGGAGACGCCGACCGCGCGTTTGACTGGCTGGAGCAGGAGCACCGCGACCGCGGCATCTTTCTGTTCGCCGCCGCGGAGGGCGTGTGGTTCGACGACTTCCGCTCCGATCCCCGCTTCGAGGACCTGCTTCGCCGCATGCACTTCCCCCAGACGGCGGCTGGAACCTAGCCGAGGGGATACCCGTTCGCGGCTGGCGGTTGATCTGACCGGGTGAAGGAGGTGGCATGGCGAAGCGATATTGGCGACCCCGAAGGGCCGTGCGCGACCTCAGCGAGCGCGATCCCCGCTTTGCCGCATTGGTGGCTGAGGTCGGCCACCCCTCCGTCGAGCTGCGCGACTCGACGTTCGGGGCCATTGCCAGGGCCATCGCGTACCAGCAACTCGCCGGAGCGGCGGCGGGTGCGATCTGGGGGCGCGTGCTGGCGCTATTCCCTGACGGCGACGAACTCGACCCGGCCGTCTTCCTGCGCAAGCGCGACACGACGTATCGCAAGGTTGGTCTCTCGGGCGCCAAGACCAAGAGCATCAAAGATCTCGCGCGTCACATCACGCGTGGCGACTTCGACCCGGCCGATTTTCACGACCGGTCCAACGAAGACATCACGGACGCGCTGACTCACGTGTGGGGCATCGGCGAGTGGAGTGCGCACATGCACCTCATGTTCTCGCTGGGCCGGCTCGACGTGTGGCCCGTGCTCGACCTCGGCGTGCGCAGCGGGTGGGCGAAGTTCCAGGGTTGCACGGCCCCGACCGCCAAGGAGCTCATCCCACTCGGCGACGACTACCGCCCGTACCGCTCCGTCGTGGCGTGGTACATGTGGCGCGTACACGACGTGGATGACTGGGCCTGACGGGCTCACCCGGCCTTGCCGTGGTCCATCGCGGCGGCAATCCGGACCGCGCCATCGATGGCGGCCCGTCATGCGGGCTCGTCGACGAAGTCGTCGAGTTTGATCGTGACCCGCTCGTCACCGATCCCCCCGACATTCATCAACCTATGATGGAACCGACTTTCACCACGGGCTGCTAGACGGTCCGCAGCTAGATACGTCCTCACCCTCGGTCCGGTGGACCGCCTGGTCACGCAGGTTTAGATACGCGCTGCCTCCGCCCCGCAGGCCACGCCGACTCACGAGGTTCCAGAGCAACGCCAGCAACAGGGTCCAACCGGCATGCCAGATGTTCGCCAGTCGTCCGCCGAGATGTGGCGAGGGGACTAGCCCGAGAACGTTGGCCTGGTGACTCATCTCGAATTGCCGGATATCCGGGTCGTCCGTCCGATGCCTGCTCCGGTCGGGGGCACGTCGCCCTCGCCACGCCATACGACACGCCGTACCCACCGTCGAGGCTAGGCCGTGATAACGCAGGCAGAAGCGGATCTGTGTTCGATAGTACTTTCGTAAGCCCGTCCGCCCGCGTCCGGTCGAAGAGAAGTGGTGGTTGACGACGGTTTCGGGCATGGCATAGCTCCGGAACCCCGAAGTCATGACGCGGTAGCCGAAGTCCTTGTCCTCGCCCACACCAGGATAGGCGTCGTCGAATCCATTGAGACGCAACGCGACATCGCGTCGCATCATGCAGTTGCTCGTCGGAAGATAGTCACATTCAAACCGTTCACGCGGTTTCGCGTTCTCGACCGACACGAAGCACCAGCGACTCGTCCCCGTCGAGGGTTCGAGGTGCCTTCCGAAGACGTACTTGAGAGTGCCGTCACAATCGACGATGGCTTCGCCGCCGATCTGACCGCACTCAGGGTCGGTCCGGATCACCTCGGCCATCGCTTCGAGCGTTGTCTCTGAGAGAAACGTGACATCGGAATCTAGAAACAGCACGATGGCGCCATGCGC
>CALBET010000728.1 GCA_937888665.1 uncultured Acidobacteriota bacterium | reverse complement strand
TACCGGACCGCCAGGTGACGGGGCTCGCACTCGAGGGCAAGCACCCGCTTTACGTCTCCACCGGTCACATCGTGTACGGACTCCGTGGCACGCTCTACGCGGTCGGGTTCGACGTCGAGCATCTCGCGGTGACGGGCGCCCCTGTTCCGGTCCAGGCTGGGGTGACCATGAAGTCGCACGGCGCGAGCTTCGAACTTTCCAGGAACGGCTCTCTTGTTTACGTCCCTGGTGCCGCGACCGACCAGGGATATGTGCTGGCCTGGGCACACAGGGACGGCACCGAAGAACGACTACCTCAGGTCTTTCCACCGTCGCTGCTGAGGCCCGACGGCGGTACCAACATGCGGTCGTCTCCCAGCGGGGCGTCAGTCGCGATCACGATGGTCGTCGATGGGCAAGACGACATATGGAATTACGACACGGTGCTCAACACCCTGGAACCGGTCACGACCCATCCGGCGGACGACCGGAATCCCCTCTGGACTCCAGACGGGCAGAACGTGGTGTT
This sequence comes from uncultured Acidobacteriota bacterium, assembly GCA_937888665.1. Taxonomy (GTDB): domain Bacteria; phylum Acidobacteriota; class Vicinamibacteria; order Vicinamibacterales; family UBA8438; genus UBA8438. Next base: position 1,359 of record CALBET010000728.1, on the reverse strand, counting down.
CTCGTCGACGCCGGACGGCCAGATATTGATCTTCACTGAGCAAACGGCTGACACAGGACGAGATGTGTGGATGCTCCCAATGGACGGGGCCTCCCCTCCCCGCGCCCTGACCCAGACATCAGAAAACGAGAGAGGGCCAGCCGTGTCACCGGACGGCCGCTGGATTGCCTACGCCTCAGACCGCACCGGACAGTCGGAGGTGTATGTCGACCATTTTCCCGACACCGGCCAATTCAAGCGTGTCTCTCAAGACTTGGGGTATGTGCCGAGCTGGTCGCCGGACGGACGGGCATTGACGTTCATGTCACAGTTTGGTCGACAACTGGCCGAGGTCTCCTTCGACCCAGACTCGGGGAACTTCTCACAGGAAGAACTCGTGCTGGAAGGGAACTATGTCGGCGTCTACTACTGGGTCGATCCCGGCGGCCAGCGGTTCCTCGTGATGAAGCAGGCCGGCGCTCCGACCGAGGTCGACGCTCGCAATGACATCGTCGTGGTCCAGAACTTCTTCGACGAACTCCAGCGCGTCGTGCCCACGCGGTAGCGTCCCCTCCCACCGACCCATTCGCGCGTGGGCCGTCCCGCCAGAGACTGCCCATGCTGGTTCGCTGGTCACAGTAGAGGCTCGCCAAGCAGCTATTTCTGGATCGGAGCTACGGTAGGGCGCTCGCAACTCGGAACCCCGCAGAGCGGAACCGAGCATCACTTCGCCGGCCACATGCGCACCAACCCGTTCCTCTGCCGAAGAGGCTGTGGCAATCGATCCGGACGGTCAGTACGCCGTCGTGGCACTCGGCGAGCAGGACGGAATTCGACTGGTCAAGGTGCTTCTGGCGGACGGCCGCGCGGAGGACATCCCAAACCGGAGTGAGTATGCGATCGCCGAGTGGATGCTCCAGGTCTGCGAAGTGGGAGGTGGCCACTTGCGTTGCTTGTGGGGCGGACGGAACCCAGATAGGCTTGCGCGAGCGACGCGAGGAAACCGCACGCCGGATGCGCGGCCCTTGTCGGGCCATGTCGAGGGCTGGAGGCGGTCTGTACCAATGCAACGACCTGACGCTTTGACCATGATGCGGGTGCTGGCCGCCGTGTCCACGCTTGCCATGGCGAACTGCCAGCGCGTCGGCCCAACGCCACAATCGGCAGCCGGCCCTGACGGGCCTGCCGCCCCCGCCCCTCAGCAGATTGTCTTCGCCCGGGTGTTTCCGCAACCGGGCCAGATCGGTCTGTTCGTCGCCTCTGCCGATGGCAGCCACGAGCAGCCGTTCGGAGTCCCCGGCGACATGGACTACGACGCCGCGTGGGCGCCCGACGGGATGTCGATCGTCTTCACCTCCGAGCGAAACGGCTCCGCTGATC
>CALBET010000727.1 GCA_937888665.1 uncultured Acidobacteriota bacterium | reverse complement strand
ACGTCCGGATCTGTGGGAGCCCCGGGAGGGTAACTTCCCGGGGCCACCCGGCCGTGGACGCCGTCGTCGAGCGCCGCCCGGCTCGTCTCCGATTTGTCGCGCAACGCCCCAGCGTCGACGTGTAGCACGACCTGATAGCGATCGCCCGCTGACCCGTGGTCGAGGTCGGCGGCCAGGGCGCTTTCGGCGAGGAGGCCGAGCGCGTCGGCCCGGCGCTGGCCCACCGTGGTCGACTCGGTCTGGTGGTGACGCCGCGTGGCTGGGCGCCGCCCTGGAAGTGCACGCCCTCGGTTTGTAGCGCAGGCCTTCAGGCCTGCGGCGCCTCTTCGATGGCCCGCTCGAGCAGGTCAGACACCCCCAGGACGTCAGCCCCGCGGCGCAGGTAGTCGAGGTCCAGGCGGTCGCGTTGGACGGCGACGATGCCGAGGACGTCTCGCCATTGCCTGTCCGAGACCTCGTTCCCGCGCCGAAACCAGCGTAGCTTCTGCAGCACGATGTCTTCGGGCGTGTAGACATACAGCAGTCGGTCCGGCGCGGTCGCGACCGTGATCGCCACCCGGCGCGCCATCTGCTCTTCATCCAGCGGGGTTCCGCCTAGTATGAAGATGTCGACCTTGGTGGAGGTGCCGTGGTGAATGAGGTTCACGCTGGCTCTCGCCCGCACCGCACGACGAACCGCGTGTTCATCGACGTAGAACGCATCGCCGAGGGCGGCCACCAGTGGCCCCACGTCGTCCTCGGTCATCTCAACGACCAGATCGACATCGAGGGTGGAACGAGGTTCGCCACTGACCGAACTCGCCAGCGAGCCGCCGACCAGATAGCGCAGACCGCACCGTTCGAGGACCTCGGACACGACGAGCGCAACGTGAAGCGGGTCGGTGACCACGTCAGGGGCCAAGCAGAGTTCGGGCGTCAGGGTAGAGGCGAGCGGTGAGCTCACGACCGATCTTGATCTCGGCCAGCCGAAGCTGACATTCCCGCTCGGAGGCGCCCGGGTGCCGCATTCGGATACCGGCGAGCGTCAGCTCCTGCGCGTCGCGGGAGAGCGCGCTGACGGTTTGCAGCTTCTCCAACGGCGTCATGCGGCGCCAGCCATCGACCTGGAGCCGCTCGATGTCCGCTGGGGTGTCGAGCGTGAGCGTGGCGGGTCCTGGCGCACCCGGGTCGGCTGAATCAGACACGGGGCAATTGTATCGCCGCCAGTCGGGCGGGTTCTATGGGTTGGTCCGGCGCTATAATTCCGTGACAGCCCGCTACACGCTGGCGCGTGGAGCCCCCGGGTCGAAAACGCGGCTCGTCAACGCTCCGACGTTTTCTCAGGACCGACCGGCTATGACGCTCAACCCGGGGTCCTCCCTCGGCGTCTACGCGATCACGGCCAAGATCGGCGAAGGCGGCATGGGCGAGGTGTATCAGGCCCGCGACACGACGCTCGACCGGGACGTAGCGCTGAAAGTGCTTCCAGAGGCGTTCACCTCAGACCCGGACCGTCTGGTCCGTTTTGAGCGCGAGGCCAAGGTGCTCGCCTCCCTCAACCATCCGAACATCGGCGGCATCTACGGTCTGGAGCAGACCGACGACACCCGGGCACTGGTGCTCGAGCTGGTCGAGGGCCCGACGCTGGCCGAGCGCATCGCCCAGGGACCTATCCCGGTCAGTGAGGCCACCGGTATCGCGACCCAGATCGCCGAGGCCCTCGGGGCGGCGCACGCCCAGGGTGTCATCCACCGCGACCTGAAGCCAGCCAACGTCAAGGTTCGGCCCGACGGCACGGTGAAGGTGCTGGATTTCGGGCTGGCGAAGGCGTTTCAGGCCGAGACAGCAGGTTCGAACGCGTCGCTGTCGCCGACCGTCTCGCTGACGGCGGCGGCCACCCAGATGGGGATGGTCATCGGCACCGCCGCCTACATGGCGCCGGAGCAAGCCGGCGGCAAACCGGTCGACAAGCGGGCGGACGTCTGGGCGCTCGGGGTCGTGCTCTACGAGATGCTGACCGGGCAGCGCCCTTTCGCCGCCGCCGACGTCTCGAAGACGCTGGCGCACGTTATCGCCATCGACCCCGACTGGGGCGCGCTGCCCGAGACGGTGCCGCCGGTGCTCGGTGCGTTCCTGCGTCGGTGCCTGGCCAAGGACCCCAGGCAGCGGGTACATGACGTGGCCGACTTGCGGCTGGCGATGGAGGGGGCCGACCGACGCGCCACGGACGACGCTGCTGCGGGTACCGAGTGCCGGGGGCGGTCCGCCCGACACCATCGGCCAGTCGCCGTTCGCGGTTCGCGGGCCCACCTGGGGCGATGACGACCAGATCATCTTCGGCGCGGCGGATGCCGGGCTGTTTCGCATCGCGGCAGGCGGCGGCGAACCTGCGTCCCTCACGGCTCTCGATGCCGAGCGGGGGGAAGACGACCACTCATGGCCGGCGATCGTGCATGGAACGACACCGGCTCACCCGAGACACTGTTCGCAGTCGACGGGTTCGTCTTCCTAGGGGGGATCCGAAACTACCAGGTCGACCTCGATGGCAGCCGGTTCCTGTTCATCGGCGAGGGACCAACCGGAGATGGGGCCGGAACCGCTGAGCCGCTCGCGCTGGTCGTCGTCGACAACTGGTTCACCGAGCTCGAAGCGCGGGTACCACTACCCTGAGGTAGTCGGCGCTTTCTCCGGGCGGACGCGCTGTGGCTGGAGTACGGCGCCACCCTCTCGATGAGACCGCAGGCCTCCGCGTAGCCCTTCGTGCCATGTCGGCACGGTCACTCCTCGGAGATGCGATACAGATTCGATACGGTCCGCACGATCAGGCTGCCGTTGGCGATGGCCGGCGTCGCCAATGTCCACTCATTCAACGCGTTCGTCCCCAGCAGCTCGAACTCCGGGCCTGCCTTGATGACATAGGTGTCGCCGTCTTCGCTGATCGCGAAGATCTGGCCGTTGTAGGCCCAGGGTGAGGCGGTGAACAGCGTGCCGCCGCGAGACACACGCTGACGCGGATACACCTCGGCTCCGGTCCGGGCGTCATGACAGATCAGGATGCCGCGGTCGAGCAAGGTGTAGTGGTAGTCGCCGTAGACCAGCGACGACGGGTTATAAGACCCGAGTGTCGGGTGAGACCAGACCACGTAGTCGTTGCTCGTGGTGCCGTCCGACAGCGAGATGTCGCCAGTGGCCCCCGCCCGGATGGCGTAGACCGGCCGATTCGGGTCAGCCGTGTAGCCCGAGTTGACATAGAGCAGCCCGTGGCGGGTGAACGGGGTGGCGACATGGATGGAGGACATGCCGGTGAGACCCCACAGGTACCGGCCGTCGAGGTCATACGATCGCACGCCGCCTGTGCCGGTGGTCACGATCTCGGTGCGCACGTCGTTTTCCCAGATGAACGGCGTCGACCAGTTGGACGCTTCGTCGCGGTCAACCCGCCACACCGACGCCCCGGTCGCGGTGTCGTACGCGGCGATGAACGATTGCTCCAAACTGTCGTTGACGAGAAACAGCCGGTCGCCGTGCACCACCGGAGAGGAGCCGGTCCCCCAACCCTCGCGCATCTCGCGGGCGGCCATGGGCGTGTGCCAGATCTGAGTGCCGTCCAGGTCGAACGCGAACAGGCCGACGTAGCCCAGATAGACGTAGACCCGGTTCCCGTCGGTGACCGGGGTTTCCGAGGCATAGCTGTTCTTTTCGTGCTTCGAGCCGGGCGTCGCGGTGTGTAGCGTGCGTTCCCACCGGACCGCGCCGGTCTCGAAGTCTACGTCGTAGAGCACCCAGCGAAGCGGCACCGACGGGGTCTCGAGATCCGCTCCGGTCATGGGGCCATCGAACGATCGCGATTGATACTGGCTCAGTGGTTTCAGCGGCGTTTCAACCCCCGAGGTGTTGACGACCGACGTGATGAACACGTGGTCGCCCCACACGATGGGCGAGCTCCACCCGCGACCCGAGACGTCGATGCGCCAGACGATGTTCTCGTCCGGTCCCCAGGTGTCCGGCAGGACAGGGTTGTTTCTGGCGACCCCGCCCTGGAGACCGCGAAACTGCGGCCAGGTGGTCTGGGCCGACGCGCCGAGGGTAGCGGTCGCCACGAAGGCGAGTGCGAGTGTGATTCGAGCCAGAATCAAGAACGGTCTCCTCTAGATGACGTGCGGCAGTCAGAGAATATGCTAGGTTGGCTCGCTGGGGTGATCCACACCGTCGCTTCGGGGTGTCGACATTCGTGGGGCAAGGCTTCAGCCTTGCCTCGCAGATGGGATGAAGGCCTGCGCCACAGCTGAACTGAACTCCCAGGTCTCGAGGAGAGTCGATGACGCACTGGATACGCTTTGAGCACGAGGGGGCCGTCGGGTTCGGTACGGTGGCCGATGACACGATCGAGGTGCACGAGGGTGACATGTTTGCCGCCCCGACGGCGACAGGTGCCCGCCTGCGTCTCGAGCAGGTGACCACACTCACGCCGACCGCGGCCGGCAAGATGGTGGCTCTCTGGAACAACTCGCGCGCGGTGGCGGAGAAACTCGGCCAGAAGGAGCCGGCCGAGCCGCTCTATTTCATCAAGGCCAATGGGTCGTATCTGGCGACCGGCGGGACCATCAGGAAGCCGGCGGCCTACGACGGGAAAGTGGTCTTCGAAGGGGAGCTTGGGATTGTCATCGGGAAGGTCTGCCGTGCGGTACCGGAGGCCGACAGCGCCGGTCACATCTTCGGCTACACGTGCGTCAACGACGTCACGGCGGCGGGTATCTTTGCTGAAGACCCGACATTTCAACCGTGGACGCGGGCCAAGAGCTTCGACACC
>CALBET010000726.1 GCA_937888665.1 uncultured Acidobacteriota bacterium | reverse complement strand
AACCCTACGGCGCTTCGATAGCGCCCATACAAGGAGCATCGAATGCCCGATAAAACGACCCCGGTGGTCGAAGCAGAACCCGTGGTCGAACAGACCCCGGAAACACCGATCAACGCCCCGACCCCCGAAGAGATTGCCGCAGGAGCCGACAAGCCCGATGCGGTGAGCAACGCCATCAAGGCGGAGCGCGAGAAGGCCAAGATAGAGCGCGAAGCTCGAATTGCTGCCGAGGCTCGCATCAAGGAGTTCGAGGACGCACAGAAGTCAGACGAAGAAAGGCGCGAAGAGGCGCTCAAGGCATCACAGACCGAGGCGGAAACGCTCCGGTCGCAGATCAAGACATTGGAGGTCAAGCAACTCCGTTCGGACGTTGCCGCCGCCAAGAAGCTTCCCCCCAAGTTGGCCTCAAGGCTGACCGGGGAGACCGTCGAGGAGATCGAGGCTGACGCTGACGCTCTGCTCGAAGACCTGGGAACGCTCCCGGGCGAAACGCCCCCTCCCGGTGACGGCGGCGCTCGCACCCCTGTTCCACCCAAGGACCTGGATGACCAGATCCGCGAGGCGGAAAAGGCGGGCGATTTCCGCAAGTCAATGAGCCTGAAAACACAGAAGCTCCTCGCTTCTAAACAGGCGTAAAAAACAAGGAGGCCAATTATGGCCGGAATCACAGGACAGGGCGATACCTTCGACCTTCCCAACTACACTGGCGAACTCTTCGGAGCCACCCCCCAAGACACCCCGCTACTCTCCTCTATTGGAGGACTCACCGGCGGCGTTAGCGTCGACTCGACTGTCTTTTCTTGGCAGACGTATGATCTCGCAACCGCTGATCGCACAAGGCAGCGCCTTGAAGGTGCTGATGCCCCTACCGCTACCGCGAGGGCACGGGCCACAGTAAGCAACGTGCTCGAAATCCACCAGGAGCAGGTTGAGGTGTCGTACACCAAGCAGGCTGCTATTGGTCAGATCGCGGCCAACGGATCGGCCCACCCCTACGGCGAAGCCGGCACGGGTGCCAATCAGGTCACAAACGAGATTGACTGGCAGCTCAAGCAGCATCTCGTTCAGGTCGCACGCGACGTTGAGGTCAGCTTCATCTCGAACACGAAGGTCGAGCCGACCACCAACGCTAGCGCCCGCGTAACCGGCGGACTGGCGAGCGTCATCACCACCAACACAGTAGACGGTGGCGATACCCCGCTGGTCAAGGACGATGTCCTGACGGCTATGCAGAACGCATTCGACAACGGCGGACTCATGGAAGGCGAGACCCGAGTAATTATGCTCGGTTCGACCCAGAAGCGAGCCCTGACCGATGCGTTCATCAACTCCACAGATGGCTACCGCTTCGGCACGGCCAATGTGGGTGGAGTGAACGTCCAGACCGTCGAGACTGATTTCGGTGTTCTGAACGTCATGCTCAACAGGCACGTACCGACCGACGAGGCGTACATCCTCTCGCTGGAGGACATCGAGCCCTGCTTCCTGGAGATTCCCGGGAAAGGACACTTCTTCATTGAAGCGTTGTCCAAGGCCGGATCGTCCGACAGGTACCAGCTCTACGGAGAGATTGGCCTGAAGTATGGGAATGAGCGGAAGCACGCTCGTATCCACAACCTCGGTGGCTACACGTCGTAATCACATCTGGCGCATCGCGGCTTCGGCTGCGGTGCGCCTTTGTGTTTTCACTCGAAAGGAGCGCTCGTGGCATTCGCAACGGCAACAGATGTGGCGACCCGTCAAGGGCGCACTTTCACCACGGCGGAAGCAGCAGCCGTGGCCGACCTTTTGGACTACGCGACGGCGGCAATAGCTGATGCCGCGCTGAAGGATGACGCTTGGGCTGCAGCACTTACTCCCGTGCCGACCATCCTCAAGGGCCTGACCATCGAACTGGTCGGCAGAGCCCTCGCCAACTACGAAGGGCTGACCAGCCTTCAGGAGCAGGTTGGCTCCTACCAGTTGATGAAGTCCTACAACAAGGAAGCCACCTCGCCGTTCATCCTGACGGCGATTGAGCGCCGAATTGTTCGTCGCACCGTGGGCAACCTCAACTACGACGTCCGCACCCCCACCTACACCGAGTGGTATCTGGAGGACATCGTCAGTTGACCCAGCTCGCAGTATTGGTACCCGTCTTGGCCCGTCCCCACCGCGTCATCCCCTTTCTCAAGGCGATGAACGTAACCGTGGACGCCACGGTCCTGTTTATTGCGGACCCCGACGATACCGAGGAGCTAGATGCGCTGGAGGCCGAGGGCGCGGAGTTCATTTCACCCGGTGGCAACTACGCCTCCAAGATCCGGGCGGGGATAGACGCGACCACCGAGCCGCTGATTTTCACCGCCGCCGATGACCTCCTGCCACACGGCGGCTGGTTCGAGACGGCGAAGAGCTACATCACCGACGAGATACAAGTAGTCGGAACGAATGACCTCTGCACCGCGCGGGTTAGAAGCGGTGAACACTCCACCCACTTCCTGATGACCCGCGAGTACGCCGACCTTCCATGTGCCGGTGGCGCCCCCGGACCCTTCTTCCAGGGCTATCACCACTGGTACTGCGATGACGAACTGGTCGCCACGGCCCGTATGCGCGAGGCGCTCCACATCGCCACGGACTCGGTTGTGGAGCACCTTCACCCGATTACGCAGTCCGCTCCAGACGACGAGACCTACATCAAAGGACGCTCGCGGAGCCAAGAGGACAGGCGAACGTTCCGCGTTAGAAGCCACATGTGGAGGCACAGTGCCCGAGGTTGAACACATACCGACTCAGCGGTCTACCTTCGATGCCACCGTTGTGGTCGGAACCTTTGGCGAAGATCACTGGCGAGAGTTGGCAGTAAGCCGCGCCATGCCCTCCGCAATAGACCAGTCTCCGGTGCTCCACGCGCACGGCGTGACTCTGGCGAAGGCCAGAAATGCCGCGCTGAAACGTGTAGAAACCGAGTGGGTAGTCTTTCTGGACGCCGACGACGAGCTGATGCCCGGCTACATGGATGCGATGTCCACCGGGCACGCTGACCTCCGTGCCCCGTCCGTCGAGTACGTGAAGGGCATGAAGCGGCAGCGACCAATAGTGCCGAAGGTCGCCGGCCATAGCCACGACTGCGACGGTGAGTGCCTGCTGGAAGGCAACTGGCTCGTGATCGGCAGCGCCGTCAAGACGGAGATCATCCGCGAGGTCGGCGGGTTCCACGAGTACGAAGTTTACGAAGATTGGGACGCCTGGCTTCGCTGCTACCTAGCCGGAGCATCCGTCGAAGCCATCCCAGAGGCCGTGTATCGCGCGCACGTCCGTCACGACTCCCGCAACCGCGCCCCGTCCATGACAATCAAGAACCGCATCCACCATGAAATCGTGAGGGCCATAGGTTGACCGGAGGAAACAAACTTGCAGCCTGACCCAGTTGACTCACACCCCACTGCGGGGATGCACATTTGGGGCTGGATGTCTCCCGTCGAACTTGAATGGCTCGGTGAGCAGGCCGCGAAGATGAACAGCGTGGTCGAAGTCGGCTGCCTCCACGGTCGCAGCGCCTTTGCCATCCTCTCCGCTTGTCCCGGCCCGGTCTACTGTATCGACCCCTGGGACGACGTGAAGGACGAATGCTACGGCAGCTTCATGGGTAGCTGCGGCGGCTTTGAGAACCTTCGCGCCATTCGCGGACTCTCGCCCGCCGCCACGTCTGAGGTAGACGGCAAGGTGGACATGACCTTCATCGACGGCGACCATTCTTACGACTCCGTGGTTGCCGACATAGAGGCATGGCTACCGAAGACCCGCGAGCTTATCTGTGGGCATGACTTCTACGACGGGCCCGACCCCGGCTTCCCCGACGTAGCCACCGCAGTCAAGGAACACTTCGGAGACAGGTTCGCCGTCGCGCCCGGCACGTCTATCTGGTCGGTTGAACTGTGAACATTTACGTGACCGGCATAGCAGGCTTCATCGGCTCGACCGTGGCGGGGCTGCTGAAAGACGGGGGCCACACCGTCACCGGCTGCGATGACCTTTCAATGGGACAGGCAACCAACGTGCCGCCCGGTATCCGCTGGACGGTCAAGGACCTCCGCGAGATTGAGTCCATCGACGCCGATGTTGTGGTCCACCTAGCAGCTATGTCATGCGCCCGCTGGCCCGACCCGGACGAACTCTGGCAGCGGAACCTGATGGCGACCGCGCACCTCACCCAAACTTTCAAGGGCCGCATCGTCTTCTCCTCGACCTGCGTTGCCGCGAACCCGCTGCTCGGACCCTACGCCGGTAGCAAGTGGGCATGCGAACACATCCTCCCGACTGCCACCATCTTCCGCTTCGCCAATGTCTACGGACCCAAGCAGCGCGATTGGGGCACCGAGCCGGGAGTCCTGGCTGTGTGGCAGAAGGCCGAACGCGCAGGGCAGCCCATCCGCATCGACGGCGACGGCTCCCAGACTCGCGACTTCATCCACGTTGACGATGTTGCGCGGGCGCTGCTGATGGCCTGCGAGAACCCGGCGGGCGATGGGGGGCACGTTATGGACGTATGTACCGGAGTCCAGACCCCGATCATAGAGCTTGCTGACCGCTTCGACGCGGAGCGCAAGTTCGCCCCACGGAACCCGGTGGACCCGGACTCGATGCCCCAGGACCCGGACCCAGCATGGAACATTCTTGGCTTCGCTTCGGAGATAAGCCTTTGAGGTACTCACTGCTACTGATCACCGACGGGCGCGACGACTACCTGACCCGGACACTCTGCTCCGCACTGGTCAACCTGCCAAGCCCCGAAGAGGTCGTGC
>CALBET010000725.1 GCA_937888665.1 uncultured Acidobacteriota bacterium | reverse complement strand
CAGACCCGTCCGTCGAACACCGCGGGGGTCGAGCGCCCGATCCAGGCGTCCGACCAGACGAGATTCTCGCCCTCTGGCGACCAACTCGAGACCAGGCCGGTCGCCTCCGAGACACCGGTTTGCGCCCGACCTCGCCAACTCGGCCAGTCCTGAGCCGTTGCCGGCGCCGCCACGCTCAGCCCGATGACGACGAGCAGCCCTCCGGCCACCTTCGAGCCGTATGCAGCCGTGTTCATCCGGTTAATCCTCATGAAAAGTGGAGCGCTTGCGTTCAGCGTTCTCGCCGGCCGTCGAAATCACAAGAAATAAATATACTACACAGCCGCCGTCGGGCGGATACGGTCGGCGCGGTTCGAGCGGGGAAGCTTCCTGCGGCAGCTGGGGTTGTCTTCCGGTGAGGCTTCCTATGAGACGTCCGAGTCTGGAGAGAGCACGAAGCAGACCAGTCCGTCAAAGCCTCGGAACCCGCGGTCGAACGTCACAAGCGTGTAGCCCGCCGCACGGGCATAGGCTGCAAGGTAGGCATCGGACCAGAGTCGCGGCGAGAACGTGCGCCGCCTCCTCCTTCATGACGGCCGGGTTGTTCAACAGCCGCAGCAGGCCGATCTGGGCGATGCGGCAGATGACGGCGTCTCCGACCGCGACCTCGTTGAGCCAGCGCACCGCCGGCTGGTGGTGGATATGGCGATCCGTCACGAGTGCCAGCAAGACGTTGACGTCACACAAGTTTGCCAAAGTTGGCGTCTTCCTCGAGCAGTGCGTCGTCGTGGCCCTGAGTCACGTCGGCCGCAGAGAGGGTTCCTGGGTGGCGGCTGCGATGCAGTGGGAACGCGACGCGGGTGGCCATCGGCGCTCCGACCGGCAGGCCCAGGATGCTACGCAGCCCTTCCTCCACGATGTCGCGCAGGCGCCGTCCTTGAAGGGCGGCCTCGGACTTGGCCTGCCGATACAGGTCGTCAGGAATGTCAACCGTTGTGCGCATAAATACACATTAGCATAAACATGCCTACGTAACCGCCCAAACCAGCATCTGGCGCGGTCGTTCACGCCCCTAATCGTTCGACGGCCCAGAACAGCCCGGCCGCGGCGATGACGATGGAGCCCGGCACGACGATCCGACGCCGGTACCACTCCCGCCGACGGCACCATCCCACCGCGGTGAGCGCGGCGGCGATGACCACGAGCTGGCCGAGTTCGATACCGACGTTGAAAGTGACCAAGCCGAACAACCGCTCCTGCTCGGGCAGTCCGAGCTCCCGCAGCACCACGGCGAACCCGAGGCCGTGCAGCAGGCCGAACCCGAACACCACCATCGGGCGCCAGGGCGTCAAGCGGCTCGTCAGGAGGTTCTCCACGGCCACGTAGACGATGGACAGGGCGATGAGGGGTTCAACCACCGCCGGTGGCAGCGACACCATCCCGAACACCGCGAGCGACAGGGTGATGGCGTGGGCGAGGGTGAACGCGGTGACCTGCCACAGCAGCGGGCGAAGCTGGGAGCCGAGCAGGAACAGTCCCAGGACGAAAAGGATGTGGTCGGGACCCCGGGGCACGATATGCAGGAAACCAAGGCGAAGATAGGTGCCGCCACTTGACCAGGGGCTGCGCGGTTCCACCGGTCCCGCCAGCGTGAAGGGGTCGCTCCGGGCGCCGCCCTCGACCAGGGCCTGCGTGGTCAGGCCACGGGCTTCGTCCCGGATTGTGAGGTTGACATCGGAGAAGGACCGTGAGGCAAAAAACTCGAGTTCGGTCGCCCCCAGGGGGACGACTCCGGTGAGCCGGGCCGTCAGCCCGAGCAGCGTCGGGATTGCCGATTCGGTGGCTGCCGGCGTGCCGTGGTCAGGGAACGTCACCTCGAATGGCGCCGGCGTGCCGTCGAATCGAAATCGCACGCGCCGCTGAAACAGCACACGCAGCCCGTCGAGTTGTTGGGTGAACTCGGTCGGTGTCAGCGCCGCGAGCGCGGCGACCAGTTCGGCGTCGTCGGCATTTGGGGACGCGCCCAGCGCCAGGGCATCCAGGTCGACGATGAGATCGGCCTGGAACGTGCCGTCGGCGCGCAGCACGATGGTCGTGTCCGTGAAGGCGAGCGGGTGTGCTGTCGCGACCGGTGGCGCCAGCGTGACCGGCGTGGCAAACGTGGCAACGACCAGCACGGTCGCCACCGCCGTCCGTGGCACTGACACGAACGTCGACCACGAAGAGGACAGGGTGCGTGCCGCGGCCATCCGCCTATCCTACGACAGGCGTCCGGGGTACCCTGCCGTGATGGCTGGTAGTGTCTCAGTTTGCGTGAGCTGCTGAGGTCGGCTGCTCGGCCTTCTCGATCAGCGCGACGACGTCGCTCATGTCCCACAGCCGCTCCGTCAGACCAGCCGCCTGCGCCGGGGATGTCCGCAGCGTCTTGTGGACGCCGGTCCAAATTGTAGAAGACACGAGGGGGGGACCGTTTGTGAATTTCATCTTGACATCACTGTTTTTATATGAAAATGTCAAGCATGTGCCTGCCGCTTACGGGTGGTAGGTCTTTACTCCCCCGGGGTCTGGCCTTCGGGCCACACGCCGGGGTTTTTTCTTTTCTGAATGGCCAATCGAGCCACTCTCTTCATCGACGGCTAGGGCAGGTCTCGCCGAAGCCGTGGCGAAGGCGGATTGCGTCCTCGGGCACAGGCCGCCTGTGTGCTCACCGACGAATCTTGACGCGATACGGGCGGCCTCGACGGAGAAAGTTGACCACCGTATCTTCGTCCGCCTTGATGAGACTGAGACGCGCCGCGGCCAGCACGTTGGTCCCGACATCGACGCCGCCGACCCGGTAGATGACGTCCCCGGGGACCAGTCCGGCCGTCTGCGCCAGCCCCCCGTTCTCGACGCCAGTCACCAATGCTCCCGCCCGTAACTGCAGGTTGTCGACCTCCATCCGTTGGGTGAGGGTGTCGGTCGGGGCCGCATCACAGATGGTCGCGCCGATGTCGACCGTGCGCGTCGCGTCCTCCCTGATACACGTGTAGAGCGTGTCGCCTTCCTGGCCGGTCACGGCTGTCGCCGCCCCGATCACGGTGAAAAGGCTGACAACGACGCATGCCAAGGTGGTCCGCATCTCCCTGAGTATAAGCCAGATGTGCCGGTTGGCGCCTTTGTTGGGGGCGGCGGAAACCTCGGTGGCGGGCATGTGATCCGGCGTGTGATCCGGTACTCTGTTGGTCATGCTGAGGACCGTCTTGCGCTGTCTCCATCACGTGTCTTGTCACCTGGCGAGGCGGTGTGGCGAGGACGAGGGCGGTGTGGCGAGGACGAGGGCGGTGTGGCGAGGACGAGGGCGGTGTGGCGAGGACGAGGGCGGTGTGGCGCAGGCCTTCAGGCCTGCGATCGCACGCCTTGACCAGGCAACCACAGGTCACCGTTTTTCAGCGCTGGGGTATCCTTTGGCGTTGCGAATGAGCTACCGATAGGAGCGGACAGTGGCGAACAAGCCTGAGACCTTCGACCAAGCACCTGTGTACAACCCACCGGCGGCGTTTGCCGACCGCGCCCATGTCAAGTCGCTCGACGAGTATCGCGCGCTCTACGACCGGTCCGTCACCGATCCGGAGGGGTTCTGGGCCGAGCAGGCCGAAGAGCGGATTACCTGGTTCGAGAAGTGGCACACGGTGCGAGAGTACGACTTTCACACGGCCGAGATCGCCTGGTATCTCGGCGGGAAGCTCAACGCCTGCTACAACTGCGTCGACCGCCACGTGGAGGCCGGGCGCGGCGGCGACACCGCGTTGGTCTGGGAAGGCAACGACCCGACCGAGAGCAAGACCTACACCTACGCCGACCTGCATGCCGAAGTGCAGCAGGCCGCGAACGCGCTCAAGCACCTGGGGGTCGTCAAGGGCGACCGCGTCTGCATCTACATGCAGATGATTCCGGAGCTGGTGGTCGCGATGCTGGCCTGTGCCCGGATCGGCGCCGTCCACTCGATCGTCTTCGGCGCCTTCACCGCCGACAGCCTGGTGACCCGGATCAACGACTCCGAGTGCACGGTGATCATTACGCAGAACACCGGGGTTCGCGGCGCGAAGCAGGACATCGCGATGAAGGCGAATGCCGACAAGGCGGTCGAGAAGACGCCGAGCGTTGAGAAGATCCTGGTGGTGAAGCGGACCGATGCCACGGTCGAGATGGTCGATGGCCGCGACGTCTGGTGGCACGAGGCGCTTGCGGCGGCGGACGCGACCTGCGCGCCGGAGTCGATGGACGCGGAGGATCCGCTCTTCATCCTCTATACGTCAGGGTCCACCGGCACACCCAAGGGGGTGCTGCACACGACCGGTGGGTACATGACCTACGTCGCGACCACCTTCCACTACGTCTTCGACTACCACCCGGGCGACATCTATTGGTGCACAGCGGATATCGGCTGGGTCACCGGGCACAGCTACATTACCTACGGTCCGCTGGCGAACGGCGCGGTCACGATGATGTACGAAGGTGTGCCGAACTATCCCGACTGGGGCCGGTTCTGGCAGATCTGCGAGAAGCACAAGGTCAACGTCCTCTACACGGCGCCGACGGCGCTCCGCGCGCTGATGAAGGAGGGAGACGGCTATCCGGCCAAGCACGACCTGAGCAGCCTGCGTCTCCTCGGCACGGTCGGCGAGCCGATCAAGTCGCCCGAGTGGACCTGGTATCACACCATCATCGGGGGCGGCCGATGCCCGATCGTCGATACCTGGTGGCAGACCGAGACGGGCGGCATTCTGATTTCGCCGCTGCCAGGCGCGACGCCGACCAAGCCGGGGTCCGCGACCTTCCCTCTTCCCGGAATCAAACCGGCGCTGGTCGATGACGAGGGCCACCTGCTGGAGGGGAATGACGTGCGCGGCAATCTCGTCATCCTCGAGTCGTGGCCTGGTCAGATGCGGGGCGTCTACGGCGACCCGCAGCGCTTCTTCGACACCTACTTCGCCCGATTCCCCGGGCGGTACTTTCCCGGCGACGGCTGTTTCCGCGACAAGGACGGCTACTACTGGATCACCGGGCGCGTCGATGACGTCATCATCGTCTCGGGGCACAACCTGGGCACCGCGGAGATCGAGGGCGCCATCGGCCGGTACCCGGCCGTGGCGGAGGCCGCGGTGGTCGGTTACCCCCACGAAATCAAGGGCAACGCGATCTACGCGTTCGTCACCCTCAAGACCGGCGAGACCGCGACCGACGAGATGAAGGGCGAGATCATCAAGACCGTCCGGAACGACATTGGGCCGCATGCCACGCCGGAGAGGATCCAGTTCACCGACGGTCTGCCAAAGACCCGGTCCGGCAAGATCATGCGCCGCATTCTGCGCAAGATCGCCGAGGGCGACGTCCACGATCTGGGCGACACCTCGACGCTGGCGGAACCTGGCGTCGTCGACGCGTTGGTGAGCGGGCGGGTGTGAGCCGATCCGGATTTTTGGTCAATTCATCTAAAACCAATAGTCCAATACGCTGAACTAATAACCAATATTTTGGATAT
>CALBET010000724.1 GCA_937888665.1 uncultured Acidobacteriota bacterium | reverse complement strand
GACCTATCCGACCGTCATGGTGATGGAAGAGATGGCGGATCGTCGTCCGACCTTCCGGCTCAATCGTGGTGCGTACGACAGCCCAGCGGAGGAGGTCTTCCCGGGGGTGCCCGCGGTGTTGCCGCCGCTACCGGCGGGGGCCGAGGCCAATCGACTGACGTTCGCGAAGTGGCTCGTCGATCCAGCGCATCCGCTGACCGCGCGAGTGACCGTGAATCGGTTCTGGCAGATGTACTTCGGCACCGGCATCGTCAAGACCGCCGAGAACTTCGGGACCCAGGGTGAATTCCCCAGCCACCCCGAGTTGCTGGACTGGCTGGCGACCTTGTTTATCGATTCGGAGTGGGACGTCAAGGCCTTGCAGCGGACGATCGTGACGAGTGCCGCGTACCGTCAGCAGTCGAAGATGACGCCCGAGGAGTTCGAGCGCGACCCGGAAAACCGCCTCGTGTCCCGGGGGCCGCGTCTTCGGCTCGACGCGGAGGTCATTCGCGATCAGGCGCTGGCGCTCTCCGGTCTCCTCGTCGAAGAGGTGGGTGGGCCGTCCGTCAAGCCCTACCAGCCGGCCGGGATGTGGACAGACATGGTGGAAGGTGGCTACGGCGACTACGTCGAGGCCGAGGGTGATGACCTGTACCGTCGCAGTCTGTACACCTTCTGGAAGCGGACGCTGGGCCCGCCCACGATGATGACCTTTGATTCGTCAACGCGGGAAGTCTGTATCGTGCGCACCGGCATCACGAACACGCCGATGCAGGCGCTGAGCCTCATGAACGACGTGACCTACGTCGAGGCGGCGCGCCGGCTCGCCGAGCGCATGATGACCGAGGGTGGGGAGACACCGGGCGAACGCATCGGCTACGCCTACCTGCTGGCAACGGCGCACCGGCCTCCGCCACAGGCGGCCGCGATTCTGGCCGCGGGGTACGACCGTCATTTGGCGCGCTACCAGAGTGACCGCGGGGCGGCCCTGGCCCTGGTGTCAGAGGGACGCTCCGCGCGTGATGAGACGCTTGACGTGGCGGAGCTGGCCTCCTACACGATGGTGGCCAATCTCATTCTGAACTTCGACGGAACCATAACAAAGGAATGATGATGGAATCGCGATTCGAGCAGCTACTCGCGCGTCGACGCTTCCTCGAACTGGCCGGCACTGGGATCGGGTCGGCCGCGCTGGCCTCCCTCTTCGGGCAGGACCTGCTGGCGCAGACGCCCGGTGGCGCTCCGGCCGCGATTGGTGCGCTGCCGGGCTTGCCGCACCATGCGCCGAAGGCGAAGCGGATCATCTATCTGTTTCAGTCGGGCGCGCCCTCGCAGCATGAGCTGTGGGACTACAAGCCGACCCTCCAGCAGCGGATGGGCGAAGATCTGCCACCATCGGTCCGCGGCGACCAGCGCGTCACCACGATGACGGCGGGGCAAGAGCGTTTCCCGCTCGTCCCCTCAAAGTTCACGTTCGCCCAGCACGGCCAGTCGCAGGCCTGGGTCAGCGAGCTGATGCCGCACACCGCGAAGATCGTCGACGAACTGTGTTTCATCAAGTCGATGCACACCGAGGCGATCAACCACGACCCCGGCATCACGTTCTTCCAAACCGGAGCGCAGTTGGCGGGACGCCCCAGTATGGGCGCCTGGTTGTCCTACGGACTCGGGAGCCTGAACTCCGACCTCCCGACGTTTGTGGCGATGGTCTCGAAGGGCTCGGCGCAAGCCGGGCAGCCGCTCTACGACAGGCTCTGGGGCAGCGGGTTCCTGCCCTCGCGGTACCAGGGCGTGAAGTTTCTGGCGACCGGCGACCCGGTGCTCTATCTGTCGAATCCGCCCGGAGTCGACCCGGACACGCGCCGCCGTTTTCTCGACGACCTCAGCGCCCTCAACGGCCTGAAAGAAGAAGAGTTCGGCGACCCGGAGACCAGCACGCGCATCTCCCAGTACGAGATGGCGTATCGCATGCAAACATCCGTGCCTGAGTTGGCCGACCTGTCTGACGAACCAGAGAGCACGTTCGACCTCTACGGACCCGACTCGCGTGAGCCCGGCACCTTCGCTCGCAATTGCCTCCTCGCTCGACGTCTGGCCGAGCGTGACGTGCGCTTTATCCAACTCTTCCACCGGGGGTGGGACCAACACACCCGGTTGCCTCAAGGTATCGAGCTGCAGGCCAAGGACGTCGATCAGGCGCAGGCGGCGCTGGTGCAAGACCTGAAAAACCGCGGCATGCTGGATGACACCCTGGTCGTCTGGGGCGGCGAGTTCGGTCGCAGCGCCTACAGTCAGGGCGTCCTGACCGAAGAGACCTACGGGCGCGACCATCACCCGCGCGCGTTCACCATCTGGATGGCGGGCGGCGGCGTGAAGCCGGGCGTGACCTACGGCGAGACCGACGAGTTCTCGTACAACATCACCAGGGATCCGGTGCACATCCACGACCTGCACGCCACCATGCTGCACCTGGTCGGCATTGACCACACCAAACTGACCTTTCCATTCCAGGGACGAAACTTCCGACTGACCGACGTGGCTGGACGCGTGGTACAAGGCGTGCTGGCGTAACAGACGCCACAGGGGGACACACATGAGGACGCGGACTGAAGGCGCGCGGTCGGTGGTTGGGGGACTGGTGTCCGGCCTGGCGGCAGGGCCGGTGCTGGCCGCGGTCGCGGCGTTGCTGGTCGGACCGTCGGTCGCGGTCGGTCAAACGGGCGCCAGAGATCTGCAGGGAGTCTGGGACTTCCGCAGCGTGGTGCCGTTCGAGCGGCCTGATGCGCTGGCCGGGAAAGAGACCCTGACGCCGGAAGAGGGTGCCGCATTCGCCCAGGAGCAGGTGGACGCGCTGAACGTCGACTTGCGGCGCGATGAGAACGGTCGCGTGCCGCTGTCGGGCGGATACAACAACTTCTGGTACGACCGTGGGAGCTCCCTCGGCGAGGAGCGGCGTACGTCGCTCGTGGTGGACCCTCCCGACGGCAAGGTGCCGGCACGGACCGACGCCGCGAGAGCCCGCGGCGCCGAGCGGGGGGCGCGGCTCGGGCGTGACGCGTTTGGGCCGGAAGACCGCGGCGCGTTCGAGCGCTGCATCCTGGGGTTCAATTCCGGTCCGCCCATGACGCCCAGTGCCTACAACAACAATATGCAGCTGTTTCAGACCGACGACCACGTCGTCATCCTGAACGAGATGGTGCATGACTCGCGCATCGTCCCGCTCGACGGGTCGGCGCATCTGCCCAACGACGTCCGTCAGTGGATGGGCGATTCACGCGGACGCTGGGACGGCGACACGCTGGTGGTGGAGACGCGCAATTTCAGCGACAAGACCAACTTCCGCGGGTCGGGCCCCGAGATGCGGCTGGTCGAGCGTTTCACCCGCGCCGACTCGGACACCCTCATCTACGAATACACGGTCAGCGACCCCGGGTCATTCGCGCAACCGTGGTCGTTCCGGACCGCCATGCGGAAGTCGGACGGCAACGTCTACGAGTATGCCTGTCACGAAGGCAACTACGGGATGCAGAACCTGCTGGTCGCGGCCCGCGGCGCCGAGCCGCAGTAGCGCGAGGAGCGTACATGAGCCATCGGCGTCTTGCGACCGCGGCGACATTACTGGCGATGAGCTGGCTGACACCGGCTAGTGTCTCCGGGCAGCCTCAGGAGGTGCGAGGCACGGATGCGGCATCCGACTGGACTCTGCCCCGCACGCCGGACGGCCAACCCGACCTCCAGGGATACTGGACCACGCAGACCTTCACCCCGTTGCAGAGGCCAGAGCATCTGGCTGACCAGGAGTTCTATTCCGAGGAGGAGTGGGCCGCGCTCCAGGCGCAGCTCACCGCGGAGGGCGTGGACCCGTTGGCGGGAAGCGTCGTGAACCTCGAAGACGCGGAGGCCAGAGAAGAGTCGCTCCGCCAGACGAACCGTGACGAGACCTACGTCCACTACGACAACGCCGTCTGGCTGCGTACCGCTGTCCCCAAAGGGCTCTCCAGTCGGCGCACGTCGCTCATCACCGATCCGCCGAACGGCAGAATCCCACCGCAGGCCGAGGCCGCCCGGCAGCTCGCGTCCGTGCGAGCCGACGCGGGACGGCGGCGGGGCCCTTTCGATGGCTTCGAAACCCGCCCGTTGTCGGAGCGGTGCATCGCGTGGCCGCACAATGGACCACCGATGCTGCCCCCGGCCTACAACGACGTGCATCAAATTTTTCAGACCCCCGACCACGTGGTGTTGTTCACCGAATTGAACAACAACATGCCGCGGATTATCCCGCTGGACGGGCGACCCCACGTCTCCGACAAGATTCGACAGTTTCCCGGGGACTCGCGGGGGCGATGGGAGGGCGACACCCTGGTCGTCGAAACTCGACACTTCACCGACAAGACCCGCTTCCAAGGGTCGGGCGACGGCCTCTATGTGATGGAACGTTTCACACGAGTGGGTCCCGCCGAGATCCGGTACGAATTCACGGTCGAGGACCCGGCTTCGTGGACCAGCCTCTGGAGTGGAGAGATTCCGATGGTCACGACCGAGGGGCCGATGTACGAGTTCGCCTGTCACGAGGGGAATCACGATCTTCGGCACATTCTTGAGATTTACCGAAACATCGAGCGACAAGACGCCGCCGCCGCCGCGTCGAAATAGGAGGGGCGGCCGACGGCATGCCGGTTTTGCGCAATTGCTGCGGGCGTTCACCGATGAAGCAGCATCACCCCCGTGTCCTCCGGCTTCCCGTGCTGACCGCGGTCGTCGTGGCGTTGGCGGCCTCAGCGCCGACCCCCGGTATTCCGGCCGACCACGAGTCGTACATGCGGCGCATGATGGACCTGATGGTCGCGGCGTTCCAGTCGGACGCCACTCGGGTCTGCACCTTCAGGCCGGCCAGCCAGGTTGCCGGCCGACGTCCTGGCGCGGCGCGCAGCGTGCATCTCCATGGCGACAGCATTCCGATAGAGGAGCTCATATGAAGCGCGTGATCGTCGTGCTGACGCTTGCCGTCGTGGCGATGGCCGGCCCGGCTCGCGGCCAAACCCAAGCCAGTACGTATCAGGTCGTCGAGAACTGGGCACAGTTCCCGGAGGGCGTGACGGCATGGAGCAGCGCCACCGGCGTCGATATCGACCCGCAGGGGAATATCTATGTGTTCCACCGCGACGAATCGATGCCGATCATGGCCTTCGATCGCCATGGCACGTTCCTGCGGGCCTGGGGTCAGGGCATGTTCAAGACGACGCATTTCCTGCGAACAGATCCGCAGGGCAACGTCTGGGTCACCGACCGGGGAGACCATCAGGTCTTCAAGTTCAGCCCTGAGGGCGAGCTCTTGATGACGCTCGGCCAGAAGGGGGTCATCGGTGAAAACGACTCGGAGGACGCTTTCAACGGCGTCGCCGATCTCGTCATCGCGAAGAACGGCGACCTGTTCATCGCCGACGGCGAGAGCACCAACACGCGCATCGTCAAGTATTCCCAGACCGGCACGTTCGTCACCTGGTGGGGCGGCCTGGG
>CALBET010000723.1 GCA_937888665.1 uncultured Acidobacteriota bacterium | reverse complement strand
GCCGTCGTAAAAGGCGTTCATCCGGTCATCAAGCTCGCCGGCGGCCATCTGGCCGTGGGCAACAAGATACGTCAGCTCGGGCAGTTGCTCTTTCAGGAACGCTTCGATTTCGGCTTCGCGACCGGTCCAGGTGCGGGCGCTGAGTGGGGCCGTCGGCTGGGCCGCGGTTGCCAGCTCGAGCGCGGTGGGCACCCATGGGGGCTCTGCGACGGCGACCTGTGCACAGCCCGTCATCAGCGCGAGTGCGATTGTCGAACGGCCGGCGGTGTTGCGGTTCATGGCTTCTCCCAGCGGGACTCGGGTGGTTGTGTGCCCCTATTCCCTCTACGCGGGGAATCGACGTGCAACCGGCCATCGGGTAGCGGCCCCTGCATGGGGCCGCTGACGGCCGCCCTTCGGCCACCTGGATCGTGGCGGTGTCAGGACCGCGGTTGACGCGGTATGATGCCCACAATCGTCCGCGCATACCCCGGCAAGCGATGTGCGTCCGTCCCTCGGCATGGCGCTGAGGTGGTCAGCTCGCGAGATCACCAGGAGGAGTCCCAGATGCGCCGACACCGTGCCTCGATCTGGATGTTTGGTAGTGCCGTGGCCGTCGCCCTGCTCGTGGGGACGACGGCGTCCGATGCCGTGGCACAGCTGCGAGACAAGGCGTTTCAACGGGAGTTCATGCTGACCGCCGAGATCGTGGAGTCGGAGCGGATCGGGAAAGGCGTCACCGAGCCGTGGCGACTGACGCTGAGTGATGGGACTCTGACCCACGACGTCGGATTCCAGTCGGTGAACGAGCGCCGTGACCAGGCGCGGTTGGGTAACCGGGTGGAACTGGGTTTTACCGATGCGTACCGTTACAACATCGCGGCCTACCGGGTCGCCGAGTTACTCGGTCTCGACCACATGATCCCGGTCACGGTGGAACGGCGCTGGAAAACGCAACCCGGCGCGATGACCTGGTGGGTCGATGACGTGATGATGGACGAGGAGGCCCGGTTGGCCGACCGGCGGTGGCCGGACGACATGGAGGCGTTCAACCGGCAGTATTCCCAAATGCTGGTGTTCGCCGAACTCGTCTACGACACCGACCGGAATCATGGCAACATCCTCTACGACACCGACTGGCGGCTGTGGATGATCGATTTCTCCCGGGCGTTTCGCATCTGGGATGACCTACGGTCGCCGAAGAGCCTCAATCGATGCGACCGGGCTCTGCTCAGCGGCATGCGCGGCTTGACCCGTGACCAGGTCGAGGAGCAGGTCGGGCCCTACCTGACCGGCGACGAGGTCAACGCGATGCTCGAGCGACGCGACAAGCTGGTGCAGCACTTCGACGCCCTGATCGCCGAGCGGGGTGACTCGGTGTTGCGCGACTGAACCGGGGTCGCGCTCACGCTGGGCGGTCCTTCGGTGGCCGTCAGGGCGCGGACGGCTCCGGAATCGGAATGCGCCCGTTCAGGTAGACCGCGGTCAGGCGGTCGCCATTGATCTCAAGCGCTGAGGCTCGGCCGGCGTACGCACTGGTCAGCATCCCGGTGTCGATGAGGAACACACGATTGTCAAAGCGCGGCGTGATGAGTCGGCTCGACTGCGGCGTGTGACCGACCACGATCCGGGCGGTCTGATAGCGCTCAGTCATGGACCGCACCCGCGCCAACGCCTCCTCATCGTCCCACCGAGCCAGCCCCCGGAACCAGATTGGTCCGTCCTGACTGATGATCGACCAGTCACCGAGGCTCTGGACCTCGAGGAGCAGATCGATCTCGGCGCGTTCCTCGGACGTGATCCGCAGGCCGGGCCCTGGCGCCGGTGGTCCCGTCGGCGAGACCAGAATGCGCCAGCGGTCCAGTTCGCGGTTGACGGCAGCGAGCGTCTCTTGGAAGGTGGCAAACGGGGGGGTGAGTCCGCGTTCGACGAGCTGGCGCCGATGCCGGTCGTGCATGTCGAGCTCTCGATGCGCCTGCTCGTTGATCTCGGAGAGGTCCGTCGGCGACGAGGGGTGCAGGCCGCCGTGGAGGAAGATGGAGTCGCCCACACGCACGACGACCGGCTTGGCACGCAGCCATCGGCCATAGTCGCCGTCGGGACCGAACGCATCCAAGTATTCGAGGAACCCCGGCGGGTGGGCCTCCATCCACTCGGCGCGCGATGGCGGTTCGGGCGCCAGCGGACCGAGGGCCCCGGCGCGGGCCTCGGTCAGCGCGACGGCCTCTTCAAACGCCGTTTCGCGTCGGGACGTCGATTCCGGCCCCGCGAACGCGGCCAGGAGCTCTGGCGTCGTGTCTCGCAGGTTGGCCATGATGCTCATCGTCTCGTGGTTGCCCAGCACCACGATGACCTCGCCGCCTGCCTTGGCGGCCTCGGTTTCCAGTCGCCTCAACAGGTCGAGGACCGCCCTGACCCCGGCGCCCCGGTCCGTGAGGTCGCCGGTCTGCACCAGCGTGTCTCGACCACCAATCCATCGCTGGTCGGCGTCGATGAGCTCGACGGTTTGCAGCAGGGCGCGAAGTTCATCGACGGCGCCATGCACGTCTCCGATCGCCACGATCCGACCCGGCTGAGCCGCTGCCGCCGCGACCGAGATCAGCAGCAGGCCGCTGATGCAGCATCGCGCCATCCA
>CALBET010000722.1 GCA_937888665.1 uncultured Acidobacteriota bacterium | reverse complement strand
GCGCAGGATGTACCTGCACAGTCGCTCTCTGGCGACGGCATCCCCACCCGCTACGGAAACGGGCGTTCCCATCGAACAAATACGGCGGCCTCGAAATAATTTGCGACATTAGCGAGTATTGTCTGCGGCACAATCGCACCAGCGGTTGCACGAATTCGCGTTGCTATGACAGATGGTGGGGCCCGATCCACCCAAACGCAATGGCGCCGTCGATGAGATTGACCTCGTCCTATTGGAGCAGAGCGTCGCTCCCAAGCAAATACACTCGCCCCATGTCCCTGTCCGCTCCTGGCGCACCGACGAGAAGTTCGGCCACACCATCGGACTCGACGTCGAGGGACTCCAAATTCATCCCAAACTGGTCGAAAGGGTACTCGCCATGAACTACTGAGTCGGATACCGATTCATCGAGCGCGCCGTCGGGCACCGGGCCCAGGAACAAGACGATCTTTCCCGGAAGCGCCGCGGGACTAAGCCCGTAGCAACCGACAATGAGATCGACATTCCCGTCTCCGTCGAAGTCGCCGCCGGTCGCGTCGTAGCCGACGCCCTCGCCGTCCTCGTCGCCATAGAGGTGGATAGCCGCGTCGAGCATGCTCCCGCCGGTCAGGTTCCCACCCGGCACCACCCATGCGGCGCCAGCGCGCGCGAACCCGTCACCGCTCCAGGTGGCGGCGCCGGTGAATAGGTCGGGCACGCCATCTCCGGTGACGTCGCCGAGATCGACTATGCGGTCAACCACGTTGGAGGACTCAAGCGTCCAGGCGGCCGTGGCATCGTCCACCGTCAAGTCGTTGACCCACGGCGACGAGAACGCCAGCACGCGGTCGTGCGAACCGTTCGCGGACCCCTGAGTCGCCACGAGGTTCTTGATCCCATCCGAGTCACCATCCCACCCGGCGATGTGAAAGCCAAAGCCGGCTTTGGGCGCCGTGATCTTGCGGTCGGCGTCGAAGACATCCAACGAACCGGTCATACTGGAGTCGAAGGCGTAGATGGCGGCTCCGTCGGGGACGGTGTCTCCGGGCAGAGGGGTGGTGCCGGGAGCCGCGACCACCAACTCCGACGCGCCGATTCCGCTGACGGTGAGCCAGTGTACTTCGGCGCCGAGCGCGATCTGGCCCCCAGCAGAAAACCCGGCACCATCGCCCGAGATGGTTGCGTAGGCGCCTGCCTGTAATGACTCTCCGGAAGGCAATTCGTCGCGCAGCAAGTATACCGCCCCTGTGCGTCCAAGGGCACCGTGCGCCGACATGGCGCCGACGGCGAGCAGGTAGCCGCCAGCTGGATCTTCGCGCAGCGACATTGCTTCGGTGGAGTAGTCCCAAGGAGTGTCCGTAGGCCACACGGAGCTTCGGACAAGCCCAGGTAAGGTCAACTCGACGGCTTCGCCAGATGAGTAGCCGCCATATGCTCCTGAAGGATCCGCCGGTCCACCCACAATCGCCACGGCATCAGGGCCACCCAGTATTGCGATCCCCTGCCCAAATCGTCCCGCAGGCACCTTGCCGGCCGCGGATGCGTCAGCAAGGTCCGTGATGCATGGAACCCACAAGCAGCTCTGTGGTTCGACGTCGCCTGTCTCTGCCGGCGAACCCGTTTCGGTGTGGGCTGTGGGGGGGGGGTGCCGCACGCCGAGAGCAGGACGAGCAGTGCCCTCACCGGTCGATCCCATTCTGGGAGGCGTTGGCGTCCCATGCAGCGCCGGTCGCCGCGTCGATGTTCCAGGCTGCAGTGGACATGCGGCTCGCGGGATAATCCGCGCCGGTCCCGTTGCCTGTGGTGTTCCAGTTGTGAGGGTTTGCGCCGTCCCAGATGTCCAGAAAGGTGGCAAAGTTCACGCCGTCGTCGCTGTAGAGGTCCCAGACCGCGCGGCACCAGTCGTGCTCGTTCCCGCGGTTGTTGGTTATCCCGGTCGCGAGGCAGCGGGCGCCTAGGAAGTCTTCGTCAGGCACGTCAGGGTCGGTTGCGGTCGTGCCACCCTCGCATGAGAATATGTGGTCCTCGCCATCGTCAAAAGCGTCGCCGTCGCCGTTCCAATCAGGGCGAAGGTGAGACTCCATTTCACAGTCCGACTCGTTCTCGTCATTGAAGGCGAGTGCCGCGTAGGCGTGTGCAACCCCTTCAATTGCGGCACAGGACTGATACTCCTTTGACGCCGTGAGATGGCCTGCCACTGCACTAGGGCAAGACACAGCGTCTCTGCTGCAGTTACCATCCATTCCCTGCGGGTTGGCGTACTCTGAAATCGCATGCCCCAACTCGTGAACGATGCCGAATTTGTTGTCGTCCAAGACCCCACCGATGTTGATCGTGTCTGTGCTGCTATCGTAGCAGCCTCCTGCTGTGGGTGGGCAGTTGGTTACCGAATCGCGGAAGCTGAAGGTCTCCCCGGCCAGGCCACCGTCGTGGGCGTCGAGGGCGTAGGTCGCAGCCGCCATGATTTGGGGTACATCCCCTGCCGACGTCCATGTCGTCGTGCCGCCGCTGCTGGGCACAAAGGACGTTGAGAGCTGGCTTTTGTAGACACCGCCCCCGGAACCCCGAACTTCAATCGTGCTGCCATTTACGTCCGCCGTGCGCTTCACTTGCACTGTCCAGGATTCGTCGTTCAGGTTGATGCGGATAGGGATTCCGAACGGCATGTTGAGAGTATACCTTGTCGTTGGGTT
>CALBET010000721.1 GCA_937888665.1 uncultured Acidobacteriota bacterium | reverse complement strand
GCTCGTCCACGCAATCCCAGTCGTCCTGCTCGCTCGCGCGGTCGTGCCGCGGCTTCACCCAGCAAGCTCGAACAGCAGTTCGGTAACGTCCGACTGGATGCCATCAACTTCAGCCGATAGCCCCTGCAACTCGGCGCGACGAGCCGCGACGCTCGCTTCTCCTCGCCGCAACTCCGCGAGCGCCGCTTCTACCTGCTCACGTCGAGTCGCGATCTCGGCATTCAATCCGGCCGCGATAGTCGTCACCACGCCCTCAGTCTGCTCAAACACCTTGTTGGCCATCTGCTCGCTCTGCTCGTGAGCAGACGCACGGAGCCTGTTCGCGAGGTCCTCCGCCACCTTCATCTTCACCTTGTTGGTCATCGCCCCCTGCTTGAGGAAACCCTGCACTGCGCCTCCTCCGAGGAGGACCGGAATCAGGACGAACGGGTTGGTGAATCCCAGGAGGATCATTCCCACGACCAACGCGATCTGCGGGCCCAGGCTCTTCAGCATCTCGCTGAAACCCATCGTTCCGCCGACCACAGCCGAGCCAGCCCCGCCGATCAGGAACCCGCCGGCAGCCGCGAGTACGCGCTCCATGGGAGAGATCTCACTGTCGGCCTCGTCGAGGGGAGAACCCTGCGCCACGCCTGCCAGCGTGGCGGCGACTCCATCCAGGTGGCTGAGGAACTCCTCGACTCGTCCACTGATGCTCTCCTCAAGTTCCTCCATCCACTGAAGAAGCTTCGGCTCGAGACACTCGGCCTGCCACTTCGACTGCTCCTCCTCAATCCGTGAACTGAGGTGCTTCGCCACCTCAGTGGCAATCGCCTCGATCTGGGGCTTGGAGGCGATCTTCAACACCGAGAACTCTGTCTCTGTCTGGTAGGCCTCGGCCCACTTCGGGATCTCCTCCGCAAGCTCGCGGAGCTGCTTCGTCGACAGAATCAGAACATCGCGCTTCAAGATCTCGCGATGGCGGTTGACCTTGTCGACGATCTGCCGCCTTCGTTCCTCAGCATCCTCCAGCGCGGGCTTGATTCGGTCGTACCGGACTTGAAGCTCCTCCTGGTCCAGACCGAGCATCGCGAGCTGCTGCGGGATGACCTCCGATTTCGCCTCCCGCAGCCCCGTCATGAGTTCCCGAGCAGGGCGGAGGAGCTTTACTCTCCCCCGGTCCATCGTGAGGAACCGCGCCAGCGCGAGCTCAAGCTCGACGACCCCAGAGCGCTTGAGGCGCTCCTCATCGCCGTCCAAACGACCATCGAGAGCATCGAGAGCGGATACGAAGAACACTCCAGCCTCGCCGAGTTCGGTCTTCGGCCCCAGCTTCGCCCGGCCGTACTGGATGAGGCGGTCGCGCTCACGGGGTCGGATCTCATCGAACCGATTGGCGATGAAGAACACCTCCTTGTGTCCCGCCCGATGGATCTGGTTCTCGACGACCGAGAGCTCCGACTGGCTTGCGAGGGCCTGGCAGGACATCACGAAGAGGACCGCGTCGACGTGCGCCAAGTACTCGGTGGTGACCCGGGTCCTCGTGCCGTGCTCGTTCAAGCCTGGGGAGTCGACCACCTCAACGCCGTTCCGACAGAGTTCAAGGGGCCAGAAGATCTCCACGCAGCGGTACGGTGACTCCGCAACCGATGCCGCTTGGTCCTTCGTCGGATCGGCGATCACGACGTAGTCCTCCAGCTCCTCGATGGGAATGGTCATCGGTGCGACTGCTGACTGTCCAGCCTGCTTGATGTGGTCCAGCACCGGACTCGGTAGACCCGCAGGGAGACGATCCGGCAGCGGCTCTCGGAAGTGCAGGACGGCCGAGCGTTCTTCTCCCCACTTGATCTCATTGATCACCGCCGTGCAGGGAGTCGCGAACGCGGGGAGCACCTCCTGCTTCAGCAGCGCGTTGATGAAGGTGCTCTTGCCACGCTTGAACTCCCCGATGACGATGACCCGGAACTGGCTAGAACGGAGCCTCGCGGCCAAATCAGTGGCGATCTGGGCCTTGTTGCTCATGTTCAACGCCGTGAACTGCTCCCGCGCCCGCTCCACGCACGAAGCCAGACGATCGCGACGATCTCCGAACAGGCTGTACCCTTCATCTGCGGTAGCGCTCATCCTCTGCCCCCCTCCGATCCAGTCAGACGAGCCTGGAGCCTCGCCACTTGCTCGAGCAAGGCCGTCGCCGTCGCCTCGGTTTCGGCGTGGTCGCTGCCAGAAATGCCCTGTTCGGCAGCCGCAACGCGGGCATCCTTCCACGCCATCTCCTCGCGCTCGGTCTGCCCGCCCAACCTTGCATAGACGCCACGCAGCCTGCGACTCGCGGCCAGACAAACTTCATCGGCTCGGGCTTCGAGTCCGTTCTTGATTGCGGCGATGACTGCCGCCCGCTGCTCGTTCAGCTTGCCGCTCAGCAGCCGCTCGTTCAGCAGCCCTCCACCGATGCCCACAGCCATTCCGAGGGGCGCCGCCAACGTGTATGCAGCCAGAGTGACCGCGCCCACGCCGACGCGCGCGATCATTCTCGACCGGGTGAGATCCGCGAGCTCGCCCGGCGCGTTCAACTCCTCGGAGGTCGCATCACCCATCACCGCGGACGTTCCGGCCGCGATCATCGACCATTCCATCTCGGCCTGAGCCTTCTCCGCCAGCCAAAGGGAGTCCGCAGCGATTCGGTTCTGGAGCGCTCCTTCCAGCCGACGCACGTAGTCACCGACCTGACGCTTGAAAGTGGTGGCGAACTCCGTCTCCCACCACTCGCGAGGATTCGGTTGGCTCCTGACGACTGCGGCCAGATTCTCCCCTACTGCCGTCAGCCCCTCACGGAGCTTCTCCTCCAGCCAGGTTTCGGCTGCGAGTTCCCGACGCCCGAGTTCGCCGCGAAGCTGTTCCCACTGGAGGCCCTGGCGACTCAGTTTCTGAAGTGCCTCCTGGAGATCCTCTGCGCTGGCGGACCTTGCGCGCTGGGCGAACTCGATCCGCGTGCGTGTGGCGGAGTTCGCGGCGGCCAGGAGCTGTTCGAGCTGCGCTGACAGCTGGAGTAGCCGCCGGTACTGGTGCTCCGGATCCGAAGACCACTCCGAGAGCCGTTCACGCATGGCGGCGACTCCAGCCACGTTGACCCCTGCCTCGATCGAGAGTGTCGGGGGGCCGAATGAACTCCAGACTTCGGCGTCAGGAGCCCAATCCGCCACCTTCTCCGTGATGTGGGCGAGCACTCTCCCGCGTTCCTTGACTCCGACCTGGTCCAGGCGCGTCACAACCACGGCGATCCGAGGGACGGCCCCGCCGAGCACCTCCTGCTCGATGAATGCCCGCTCGGTGAGACTGAGCGGCATGGTGGCGCTCACTGCCACAAGGGTGGCGTCGCTAGCCGCGATCACCTCGGTCGCGAACGCACTCCTTGCGCTGTCAGGCGCCCCGGCTCCTGGCGTGTCGACAAGTTGCAGCCCTGCCTCCCTCAGCCAAGCCGACGGGACCTCGACCTCATGAAGGCCATCCTGCAGCGATTCTGCGGAGTCTGGGCCTGGAGTCGTGCTCTCGATCTCCTGCCGGCGGCCGTCGCGTGAGCGGAGCCACACCTTCGTGGACTCGCCAAAGCGGACACGAGCCGGCATTGCCGTTGTCGGAAGGTCGCCGACCGAGAGGACCTCCGCGTCGATGAGGCGGTTGATGAGCGTGGATTTTCCACGCGAGAACTCGCCGGCTACCGCTACGTCGAAGTGCGCGGAATCAAGCAGGCCCTGAACCCTTCGCCACCAGGGGAGCAGGTCTTTGAGCGCCTCATCGCGCAGCAGCTCCCGACACTCGGCGAGCAGGGCGAGCATGTCCTCTTGCCGTGTCAACTGCACCTTCGGGGGAGGACCGGGATCTGCGCAGGGGGTCTCAGTGGACTCCGGCTTGCCGCCTTGTCCGCGAGCGCGGGACAGCGGCTTGCTCAGGACGACGTCGTACAGGCGCTTCAGGTGGTCCGGAAGCTTCTGAGGCATCCTGCGCTCAATCGCCGCTTGGAGAGCAATGCTGTGCTCGCGCGTACAGAGGTCACCCACGGTGATCGCGTGGGCGTCCACCGGGTTTATGTCCGCGCGAACATCAGCCATCGCGAGCAGCCGGCCAGCGGGCCACGACCAGGCGATCCACGCCCAGGGTGTTGAGGGCGTTCCACCAGGTTGCCGAACCGTCGCGACGAGCGCGTTCAAGACCCAGTTGTCCCCGTTGCGCTGAGCCAGCGGAACGAGTGGGGCGCTCTCCAGCGTGATCCACTCTCGGAGTTGCGGATCTCGGTGAAGGCTGGACAGCAGGCCCCAGAGCCGCTCACCTTCGGATACGGTCGGTGGCCTACTTTCGTCGAGGTTCGCCAGAGCAGCCCGGATGGCCGGATCGTCAGACATTGACAGGGCCCTCATGCAAGCGAGTAGTGACCGAGAAGTTGCCGTAGTCCGCCCAGGCGTTGCGGAAGTCCTCGACGGGCACCTCTACCGAGCCGCCATCGGGTCGGCCGGAGTCGTTCATCACCACGTTCAGTCCACCGTCCTCTCGCATCTGGATTCCCGTGACCCAGACCGCATGGCCCGCATCGGGCTGCTCCATCGGGTGGCCATCGGGCCCAACCTGCGGCGTCCAGATCTCGTTGGCATCAAGCCCCACGATGACCTTCTCCCCGCGCGCCAGCGCGTCGTAGAGCTCGGTGAACGTAGTCTCGTACTTCCTGTCCGCGGGGACGCCGAATGCCTCAAGAAGGTTCCCGACTGCTGACGGGTCTGTGCCGCTCACCGGGTCGTACCAGCCTCTCGACTCGGCGATCCGGGCCAGCTCCTCCTCGGGCAGGCACATTCCGGTCACCGCCTCCAAGACCCCCCGCTGGCTGGCGACCGCGCAGGAGTTCGCGCCCTCCTGCATGGCCCAATGCGAGCCATCAGCCTCTGGAACTCCCGCAACGGTCACCGCGTCGGCCTGCAAGCCGAGATGCCAGCCATCCAGGGCAGCTTCTCCGTAACTGTGCTGCTCGACCGGGCTCTCCGCAGCCTCGGCAAGGCCCTCCAGGCCGTCCAGCTGCGCCGGGGCGTGGTCACCCACGTGTTCTGCGGGTAGCCCGACGTCCGACTGATCCCAGGGTCGGTGGTTGCCAGGCTCCAAGGCCCCTCCATCGCTCATGGCGGGGTCGAATTCTGCGTCAGGAGCTGCTTGCAGGGCCCCGAACGGGGAACTGGCCCCAGGCCCGAACCAGTGGTCTGCGTAGTTCGGGATGCCATCGCCATCCCAGTCATCCATGTAGTTGAGGTTCGGAGTAGCCCCCCAGGGGGGAGCCAAAGCGCCGAGCTGATGACCGGAGTCCGTCAACGCAGCGGCAGCGGCCCCCTCGGCCGGATCAACGACAGCGTTGTCAACACCACCACCCAGCAGGTCGATGGCGTCGGTCAGCATGTCAAAGAGACCATCGAACTCAAGTAGCATCGTGTCGCCTCCCGCCCGTCAGGGTGTTCGTCAGGATACCTGCTGCGACCGGCAGCCTCGGCTCACAGGCCGACATGCACGCCGCGCAGCCTCTCCCTGACCTTCGCGATCCGTCGTGTTCGCGCCCCAACCTCGTGAATGTCACGCTCGATCTCGGCGCGCCGCCTCTGGAGTTCGCGCTGCTCTTCCTGATCCCTCTCGATCATCGTTGCGACCAAGGCGCCGTACTGCTTGAAATACGCATCGATGGCGCCGACCAGTCGCTCTCCAGCTCCAATGGCGGCTGCCGCCACCGAGTCCTTCGCTGCTGCCTCCGTCTGGTCAAAGGCAGCGGTGATCGCCTGCTGAAGCTCACCCCAACTTTGGCGCTGGAGTTGATCGAGGTTCGGCCCGAAGAGAGAGCCAAGAAACGACCCGAGCGCCGCACCGATCACCGTGCCCACGCCGGGGAACACGAGTGTACCGAGGAAGGCACCCGCCCCGGCTCCGCCGCCGACCGCCCACATCTCCGCGACCTCGCTCTCGGCCAACAAGCTCGTCGCCTTGGTCACACCGTCCGGAACGGTCCCCGCAGATGCCACTCCAGATCCCAGGGACCGGTGGGCGGAGGCGACTGGGAGCTTTCCCCCCAGCGTTTGCAGCGTCTGGTAGATCTTCTTGAACTCAACCTCGAACTTCCCGAGCTGCGCCTCCGCTCCTCTCTGGATCTTGCCTTCCAGAGTTCCCAGCTCCGCTCGGAGCGTGTGGTTCTGCTCCTCAACGAATCCGGGAACCTGCTGGCTCACCAGGGTCTTGAGTTCCTTCTTGTCCGTGGTGGCGAAGATCGCCTCGCGGACGCCGCTCATCACAACTTCTCGGGCCTGGCCGACCATCCGGGAAGCCTCATCTGGAAGACTTCGTAGTTCCTTGTCGAGCGCCTTCTGATGTGCGCGCTCGCGCTTCCGGACGAAGCTACCCAGATCGGGGATCTTGGCGTTCTGCAACGCAGCATGTCGCTCGGAATAGCGCTGTTCATAGCCTTGGAGTTCCGAAGGCAACCACTCAAGGAGGCGAGTCAGCAGCAAGGCAAGCCTCTCGAGGAGTACGACGGTGCGCGAAGCCTCCATCGTGCTCCACGCCTCTCGCTCAAACTCTGCGAACCCCTCGATGAATGCGTCGACCTCCTCTGGCGCCAGTGAGTGCTCCTCCGCGATGGCGTCGTCCACCACGACGCGCGGTGCTGCCGCGAAGAGGCGAACCTGACTGAGGCCGAGTTCGGACAGCAGACGAGCCCGGACCGTGTCGATGAGCCGTTCGCGTTCGCGCGGACGCCGAATCGTGTCCATCTTCGTCACGACGAAGATGCAGCGGTGCAGGATGTCCCGGACGTGATCGCGCAGGAAACCCACCAGCGACTGCGAAACCGGAATGTCCGCCGGGATTACCACGATCGCTGCGTCGCAGTGCTCGCGGAGGGTTGCCCCAGCCACCTCCACGTGCCGCTGGTTCTCGGCATTGGCACCGGGAGTGTCGATGATTACGAGCCCGCGCTGGAACGCGGCGGCGGGATGAAGAATCGTGACGGCTGACAGCTGGACGGCGATCTCCTCGTCTGCGGTGAGCTTGTGGATGAATGCCCGCAGGCGCTCCTTCTCGGTCTCGAACGATGGACGCCGAAACCATGCCGAAAAGCGCTGCCAGAGACCGATCCCGTCCTCGCGATAGGTGCGGCGCTCGCCATCGACGAAGTCGATCTCGATATCGAGTTCCGCTCCGTGGCGCATCCAGGTTGCGGCGGCGGTCGTCGCCTGCAGCACGTCTGTCTTGAGCAGATCGTCCCTCATCAAGGCGTTGATCAGGGTGGTCTTGCCGCTGGAGAACTCGCCGACGACCCCAAGATGAAGGTTCGTGTCGCTCTGGCGGAGGCGAATGGCTTTCAGCGCTGACTCAATCTCGCGCCTAGCCTCCGGTCGCCATTCGTGGACGGCTAGGAGGTTCTGCACGAAGTCCAGTTCGTCCGAGACGCCCACGGCGTCAACGAGTGCCGAGTCTGACTCGGCGACGGACGCTTGCCTTGCTGAAGTCGATACCACCGCGTCATCCCCCACCGCATGGGCGCCCAGTGCCCACAAGCTCGGTGCGACAGTACTCCCGAGCCTGACTTCGCGGCGCGAAGTCGTTGATCAGCACGCTAGTCCGGGCGCATGACGCCTACAAGTTCCCGTGGCTCGGGAGGATGCGGCTGGTCGGCCGTATCGGACGCCAGGCTGCTCCATGGGATCCTCCAGGGGCGTGTCGTAGAACGAACCCAGCGGGTCAGGACGTGGATCGAGGATAGGTCGCATAAACCTGTTTCCGTAAACTGGCACCGAGTACCCACGGC
>CALBET010000720.1 GCA_937888665.1 uncultured Acidobacteriota bacterium | reverse complement strand
CGTGACGGGCGACCGTCGCGCGGATTTGCTGATCGAGTCGACGTTCCGTGAACTCCGCCTCTATCCCGGCATACCGGGGCCGAACCTGTTCGCCCCGGAGCCGCAGAAGGTGGCGGTCCAGCTGTACGACGAGGAGTACGCCTGGCTTGTTGATCTCGACAAGGACGGCAAGCAGGACATCCTCATGGACCACCCGTTCACCCTACGAGACGGGTTCGGGGGCCGGAGACAGCCGCCGGGAACCGAGCCGCATCGGGTGACGATGCTGATCGGCCGGTAGGGGGGACGCGACTTACGGCTTGTGCGCCCCCTGCCGGTACCCGCATCCCACCCTCGAAGGTTGTGCCTTTGCCGTGTCGTAGCGGACCGGCCGACCCGCCATGCGTCTCGAAGCTGGTCCAGGGGCCGTTGTCGCTGGTGAAGACCACCACCGCCTCATGGCTGCTGGTCGCCCGCGTCTGGGTCCAGGGGCTCGGCGTAGAATTGGTCAAAGAAGTCCAGTTCGGCCTTGCGGAAGCCGAACCGATGCACCCCCGTTTCGCCGAAGTCCAGCAGTTCATCACGCACCGGCGTGTAGGCCAGCCAGGGCGGGGTGTCCGCGGCGTTGGGATTCCCGGTGGTCGCGAATGCGACCCAGTACGAGGCCATCAGGTCGGAGACCCATCCGTCGAGCAGCGTGTACTCGTGTCGCGCGCCCGGCGTATGCAGGTTGCCAAAGACATACCTGATCTCGGCCCCGTGGTAGACGCCAGTCTCGCTGTCCGGGGGGACCCGGCTGAAGTGATACAGGAACGCCGGTTGATTCACGTTCGCCGTGAGGCGGGCCCATTCGCGCATTTCCCAGCCGAAGTTCTGGTCGTTGTAGGCCCGCAGGAACGCGTCGCGGGCGCTCGCCGGCGTGTCACCGCCGTACAGCTCGAGGAAGGCGTTGGCCTTGTCGCCAAACGTGTTCCTCGCCCAGGTCTGATAGGCGTCCACATCTTCAGGCGCGCGTCCGACCGCGAGCGAGCCTTCATCGGCGTTCCATCCGACAATCACCGGCACAGGGTTCTGGCGGCCTGCTTCGAAGATGGCTCGAACCGTATCCGGCAGCACCCACCCGTCGACGACCGGTCTCGTGCGGACACGGCCCTCGGGGGTGTTCACGGTCGCCATGACGTCGACCGCCGAAGCGGCGCGCATGGCGGCCAGCGTGACATCGGTGGGGTCGCTGGCCCCCAACAGCGTCGCACCGAACCGTTCGCCCTCCCTCTCCACGGTGGCCCGGTCGGGAGTCGCCCCGTACGAGCCGAGCACGCCGCCGCTCTCGCCGATGGCGCGACGGAACAGACCGTTGGCCAGTGGCGTGGCGAGCAGCGTCTGGACGCTCCAGGACCCGGCTGACTCGCCGAATATCGTCACTCGATCGGGGTCGCCGCCGAACACGGCGATGTTGCGTCGCACCCAGTCGAGCGCGGCGATCTGATCAAGGACGCCGTAGTTACCCGACGCCGACTGCGGGGATTCGGCCGTCAGCAGCGGATGGGCGAGGTAGCCGAACGGACCGAGACGGTAGTTGATCGTGACCAGGACCACGCCGCGGCGGGCCATCGCGGCGCCGTCATAACCCGAGCCGGAACCGGCGCCCCCGGTCAGCGCGCCGCCATGAATCCAGACCATGACCGGCCGGTGCTCACCCGGCGCAGCCGCAGTCCAGACATTGAGATAGAGACAGTCTTCGCTGAGCGGCGGGATGCCCCCACCTAGGCTCGGTCGCCCGCCCTGCGTACACCGCGGTCCGAACTGGTTCGCTGCCCGCTCGCCGCTCCAGGCCGCCGCCGGGGCCGGGGGTTGCCAGCGTTGCCCGCCGACGGGGGGCGACGCGAACGGCATCCCCTTGAACACCCAGAGCCCAGCCGCGTCGTCCACCGGCACGCCCCGGACCGTCCCGGTGTCCAGGGTCACGACCCCGTCCTCGCTCGCGGCCCACGGTGCCGCGCCGCCGGCCCCGCAGAGGAGGCAGAGCGCGACGATCAACCAGCCATACCGCACGATAAGCTCCTCCGTTCCGCGCTGTGGGGTAGGGGCGTCCACCGTTGCCGTGTCGCCTCTGAGGCGCACGCGGCTTGAGACCCACGGCATTATAGAGCCATCCTCCGAAACCGGACCCCCTTTCACCGGACCGGTGAACCGCCCGTCTTCGCCAACGTCGGGCCACAGACTATGATGTCGGCGTGCGCCGAGGACACTGATCAAGATGGGTGTGTGACAACGCAGATCGGCGGGATGCAGCGCCCGTCGAATGCAGCGTGACTTTCACCACGGGCTGCTAGGCGCGAGGAGTGCGCATACCGGGAGTATGCAAGCGACTCGCAACGCTGCGGGACGGGATGCGTCGTCAGCCAGAATGGCACATCTATCTTGGTCAGTGTCCTCCGGGCGGGCATTTGCCGCAGCGGGGTTGTCAGGTGCGCTGCTCGCGCTCAGTTTCCCGACGTTCGGGCATCCCGCGTCCGCATGGGTGGCGTGCACGCCACTCCTGATCATCCTCCACGACGTCAGGTCGCTTCGACGGGCCTTCTGGCTCGGTCTGACCACGGGCGCGGTGTACTTCGCCGGCACCTTGCCATGGTTGACTCAGGTCATGGTGGGGTTCGGGGGCATCCCTCGGCCGGTAGGCGTGCTGCTCAACGGGATGCTCGTGGCGTATCTGGCCCTGTTTCCGGCCGCCTTCGCCGTGATGGTGGTGGTGCTCTGTCGGCGGTTCGGGTCGCTCGGCTTGCTCGGGGCCGCGCCGCTCTGGCTCACGACCGAGCTTGGTCGGTTGTGGATCCTGGGTGGCTTCCCGTGGGAACTGGTCGGCTACAGCCAGACCGAGGTGCTGCCGGTGGCGCAACTGTCCAGTCTGTTCGGGGTGCACGGCATCACCCTGCTGGTGCTGTTCGTCAACAGTGCGCTCGCCCTGGCGCTGGTCGGACCGTCTCGATACCGGCGGCGCGTGCTGGCCACCGCCGGCGCTCTGCTGCTGGTGGTCCTCGGTTTTGGTGTGGCACGGCTGGCCGACAACCGACTCGTGCACGGGGGAGAACCGCTGCGGGTCGGGCTGGTGCAGGGCAACATTCCCCAGGATCAGAAGTGGGACGGTGACCGGGAAACACAGATTCTGACTCGGT
Source organism: uncultured Acidobacteriota bacterium (assembly GCA_937888665.1). Taxonomy (GTDB): domain Bacteria; phylum Acidobacteriota; class Vicinamibacteria; order Vicinamibacterales; family UBA8438; genus UBA8438. The sequence continues at coordinate 7,508 of CALBET010000720.1, read as the reverse complement.
ACCTGGAACTCAGCCGCCGGAGCGCCGCCGATGGCGCCCAACTGGTGGTGTGGCCCGAATCATCGACCCCGTTCAGCTTCGAGGCTCATCCCGCGAGTGAGGAGATTCGCCAGCTGGCGCGCGACACCGGGGTCCATCTGGTGTTTGGGAGCACCCAGATGAGGCTGGAGCCGGATATTCAGCTCTTCAACGCCGCGTTCGCACTCGATCCGGATGGTGCCACCACGGCGGTGTATCACAAGATGCACCTGGTGCCGTTCGGTGAGTACGTCCCATTTCGGTCGCTCCTGTCCTTCGTGGGGCCGCTCGTGGAGGCGGTGGGGCCGTTCTCACCGGGCCTTCGAGCCAGCACGATCCCGGTCGGGTCGCACCTGGTCAGCGCGGCGATCTGTTACGAGGTCATCTATCCAGGGCTCATCCGCGAGTTCGTGCGCAATGGCAGCGAGCTGCTGACGGCGATCACGAACGATGCGTGGTACGAGCGCTCCGCCGCGCCGTATCAGCATTTTCAGCAGGCGGCCATGCGTGCGATCGAGCAGGGGCGCTACCTGGTGCGCGCCGCGAATACTGGAATCACCGGGGTCGTGGACCCCTATGGCCGGGTGGTGGCGCGTACCGAGCTGTTCGAGACGACCGTGATCACAGAAGATGTTCGGCTACTGACCGAGTTGACGTTCTACGGACGGGTCGGCGACCTCCCGGCGTATCTGTGTCTTCTGCTGACGGTCGTCGCGATGGTGCTCGCCCGGCGTCCGCGGTTCACGCGAGGGGTTTCCTGACGGTGACGCGCGCTCATGCCCGGGGAGGTCGGCATCGTAGTCGCTAACCTGATTCTGGTCGTACTGTTCGGCTACCTGCTGGCGTCGTTTTCCACCGCCGTCGTGGTCAGCCGACTGGTCTACGGGGCCGACGTCCGCACGCATGGCAGCGGGAACGCCGGGGCCACGAACATGCTGCGAGCATTCGGTTGGAAGCCGGCGGTGCTTGTGCTGGTCGTCGACGTGGTCAAGGGGTTTCTTCCGACGCTGCTCGCGGCGCGGCTCCAGTTCGTGGAGATGCCGCTGTTCGAGGATGCCCTGCCGCTGATCGCGGGTGCCGCCGCCATCATCGGGCACTGCTATCCCATCTTTGCCGGGTTTCGCGGGGGGAAAGGCGTGGCGACGGCGGCCGGCATGTTCTTGGCGCTGTATCCGGTGGCGGTGCCGATCTGTGTGGCCGTCTTCGGGGCCATCGTCGCGGGCACCGGCTATGTCTCGCTGGCGTCGGTCGGCGCGTGCCTCTCGATGCCTGTCGTGCTCGGCACGTTCCGCTTCGGCCTTGGTTTCGATGTGTCGGGTGAGACGCTGGTCGGGACCGCCCTCCTGGCGGGATTCATCGTGTTCACCCACCGGGCCAACCTGTCGAGGCTGCGGCACGGCACCGAACCCCGATTTGGCCGATGAACACGCCGACCCACGTCATGCTCAACGCGTTGGCGCTGAGCCGCGGCCGCTGGCGTTCGCACTGGCTGGCGATCTGCGCTGGCGCGTTGGTGCCGGACCTCTCGATGGTCTTCTTGTACGCCTACGAGCGGATGGTGCTGGGTACGCCCGAGCGGGTCATCTGGAGGACCCGCTATTTCGACGCCGACTGGCAACTGGTGGTCAACCTCTTCAATTCGTTCCCACTCATCGGTCTTGGCGCCGCGATCGCCTGGCGGCTGCGCTCCACAGCGTGGCTCGTGTTCTTCACCAGCATGGCGCTGCACTGCCTGACCGACTTGCTGGTGCACCGCGAGGACGCACACGCGCACTTCTTTCCGCTGTCGTCGTGGCGGTTCATCAGCCCTGTCTCGTACTGGGATCCGCGCCACTACGGGTGGCTCGTTGGTCCGCTGGAGCTGCTCCTGATCGTGGGTGGCGCGGTGGTGTTGTTCCGCAGCGAGATCCCAGCGTGGCGGAGGATCGCTCGGGGGGTGCTGGTGGTGAGCCTCGTGTTTGTCTTGTTCGCCATGACGATGTGGGCGTTTTAGCATTGTCGCGCGCCCTCCGTCACTGCGACCGGGGTTGGGGTTACTGGGGTGCGGCCAGGCCGAGGCGGTGCTCAACGGCGGCGGCGACGTAGGCGGCACCGCTGTACAGATAGTAGACCTGATGGAAGAGTCCGCCGCGGAGGGCCAGCCACCACCCGCCGGCGCGGGCGAAGATCGTGATCAGTTCCCGATTCGCGATGGCTGCTGCGATCAGGAGCAGCGCCGGTAGCCAAAGAGGGCCGGTGCCCGTGGTCGCCGCGATCACGCTCAGGAATACGGCGGCCGCGAGTGCCGCCTTCAGTCGTTCACCACCCTGCACGTTGAGGTCCGTGAACGCGCCTGGATACGCCATCATCAAGCGCGCCCAGGGCAGTCCACGGTCGAAGATGTCGGTCTGAACGACCCGTCGGAGGGACCACGGCTTCAGGTGGGTACCCTGCACGTCAGGCAGCCGCCGAATCCGTCCGCCCGCCTGTCGGAGCCGTCGCCCCAGATCGATGTCCTCAATGCTGGGGGTCGCGTATCGTTCGGCATCAAACCCATTCACCGCCAGGAAGGCGTCGCGACGCACGGCGCCGAGCCCGGCCCAAAAGGTCCGGGCGTCCTCGCTGGGTTGCCGGTGGCCATGGTGATGGCGGAGGTTCATGTACCGGCTGCTGAACCCAGTGTCGGCGGGGTGGTCGTCGTAGGAGCCGAAGACGGCCACCGTCTCCGGGTTGGAAAAGGCCCCAATGACGCGCTCGACCGCATCCGCGTGCACCACGACATCCGCATCGACGAACAGCACGACCTGGCCACGAGCGTGACGCACCGCGACGTTGCGGGCACCGGCCGGTCCGAGGCGCTCGCCACCGGTAATCACCCGGGCGCCGCACTCCCGCGCGAGGTCGCCTGAGCGATCAGTGGACCCGTCGTCGACCACCACCACCTCCAGCAGTTCTGGCGCACCACTGGCCAGGAGCGACGGAAGACTGTGACGCAGGTACTTCCGTCCGTTGTACACCGGCATCACAACACTGAGCGTCGGTCGGGTCACGGGAGGTCTCGCTCAATGGCCGGTTCGAACTACGGGGCGGCGGGAATGGGGGCCGCAGACCGCACAAGTGGAAGTCGCGGCAGCACCGTCGGCGATCCCTGCCATGAATCCTGAACGCCGCGGCGGCGGGTCGGTGGGAGCCGTGGTTGACGAGTGGTCCATCCCCGGGGAAGGCGCCGGTGGGCGACGTGCGTGGTCAGCATGACCGTCCAAATCGAGATTCTACTCGTTCTTGCGAGAGAGTCGGTCGTGCGGCACGAAACCACGACCGCGCGCGTATATCTCTGTAGGACAACGCGTGGGTCTTTCACCCACGTCACGACGAGGGGGGCACCGTGGGACTGATTAACTGGATTTTCGACATCTATCAACATACCAAGATCGACGAAGTGCGCAAGGAAGCGATGGAGGCACGGCTGGAGGCTGCCCGCATCAATCGGGGCGGCTCTATCGATGCGCAGCGGCTTGAACGCGTGGCCGGCGAGCTGGCGCTGGCCACCAAGACCCTACAGCGTCTGATGGTCGAAAAAGGGGTCTGCACGCACGACGAGTTGCGAACGAAACTCTTGCAGGTCGACGGTGAGGACGGCGCCCACGACGGCCGATCGCCGATCTGACCGCGTCTCTCGACCCCGGCCCACTCCCCGCAGTCGCGTGGGGTTCTCCATCGAGCCGGACTATCATGACTGCGTGTGCGCGGTCACGGGGACCGCGCAGGTAGGAAGGGGTAGCAGCGTATGGTCCGACCGTTCACACGTGGCGTGAGGTTGGCGGTTCTGGTCGCCCTGTGCACGGTTCCCCCGGCGTCGGGGCAGGACGATATCGTCGTGCTGGGCGGCGAGGGCCAGCACTGTGGTGAGGACCCGGACTGCATCAACCGCTTGCATCCGGCCATCCCGATGGCCGCCCGCGCAAGACCGGGTCAAACCATCGTCTTCAAGGCGCGTAACGCCAGCGACTTCCAGCTCGATCCCGCGAGCACATATGACGACCCACGTGCGAGCGACGCGCAGATCGGGACCGTGCATCCGCTGACTGGCCCCGTGCACATCGAGGGGGCCGAGCCGGGTGACGTGCTGGCGGTGACGTTGCTCGACATCGCGCCGGGGCCGTTTGGCTACACGTCGGTCAGTCCGATCGGGTTCGTGTCTGACCATGTGACCGGCGCCTTTCGGGCGCTGTGGCGGCTCGACCGCACGGTCGCGGTCAGCGACGACGTCCCCGGCGTGCGGGTGCCGAACGCCAGCTTCCCCGGTATCGTCACCGTCCTGCCTGGTCGTGCCGAGCTCGACGAGATGCTGTCGCGCGAAGCGGAGCTCCTGGCGTTGGGAGGCGCCGGGTTCCCGCCGCACCCGGTGCACGCGTCTCCGGCGGACGTGTGTGGGCCGAACGGGTCGTTCGCCAGCGAGTGCCTCCGAACCCTGCCCCCCCGGGAACATGGGGGCAATCTCGACATTCGCTATCTTCAGGTTGGGGTGACGCTGTATCTGCCCTGCTACATCGACGGCTGCGGACTGGCCATCGGAGACCCCCACTTTGCGCAAGGAGACGGCGAGGTGTCCGGGACGGCGATCGAGATGGACGCCGATTTCACCGTCACGACTCAAGTCATTAAGGACGGGCCAGCGCTGACTCGGGGACCGCACTTCGAGGGGCCGGTCAGGGTGCTCGACATCCCGTCCCGCCGATTCTACGCGACCACCGGGTTCCCCCTGAAGGCTGTGGGCGAGATTCCGCCCGACCTCCGGTATCTCGGAGCCAACGAGCGGATCGCCGGTTTACGGAACCTGTCGAAGGACGTGTCGCTGGCCGCCCGCAACGCGCTGCTCGAAATGATCGATTACATCACCGAGACCTACGGCCTTACCCCCGAGCAGGCCTATGTCGTCGCCAGTGTCGCCGTCGACCTCCGGATTGGCCAGGTCGTCGACGCGCCGAACGTGGGGGTGACGGCGTTGCTGCCGCTGGACATCTTCAGCCGCCCTGCGCAGCGCCCCTGAACGGGCGTGCTACGCCGTGGCTCGGCTGTGCGATGGGAGCGTTTTGGGTCACTCAGACGTGTGATTGCCCCCTCCTCCACGGGTATAATCGGCAGGACTCTCAACTACTCATGCCGCTCGAACCCGGGACACGCCTAGGCCCGTACGAGGTGTCCGCCAAGATCGGCGAGGGCGGTATGGGCGAGGTGTATCGCGCGAGGGACACAAAGCTCGACCGGGACGTGGCGCTCAAGGTGCTCCCCGAGGAGTTCACAGCCGACCAGGATCGTTTGGCGCGCTTCGAGCGCGAGGCCAAGGTGCTCGCCTCGCTGAACCATCCCAACATCGGCGCTTAGACCGCGACGGCCGCGCGGAGCCACTGATGGATCTCCCGGCGGACGCATACACGAGCGTCACCGTGTCGCCAGACGGCAGTACGCTCGCGCTCGACGTGGGTGAACAGGCAAGCAACATCTGGATCTACGACATTGCGCGGGGGACGCGCAGTCTTCTGACGACGGGCTCGGCCGATGCGCGCACTCCGCGGTCTGGACGGTCGATGAGCGACAGGTGGTGTTCTCGTCGCAACGGGACCGCTCCGCCGGCCTGTATCGCCAGAATGCGGATGGCACCGGCGAAGCCGAACTGCTCCTCACGGACGACGATGCGCAAGTGCTGATCCCCAACAGTCTGGCCTCGACGGGTGGCACGCTTGTCGTCATGAGACGTCGCAGCCAGCGAAACGATCTCACGCGGGTGTCTCTGGAGGGCGAGCCCGCGCTCGAGGTGCTTCTCGACTCGGAGTTCAGCGAAGACCGGGCCGACGTCTCGCCCAGCGGGGAGTGGATCGCCTATGAGTCCAACCGCTCAGGCAGGAACGAGATCTACATCGAGCGGTTCCCCGACCTCGGTGACCGGCAGACGATTTCGTCGGGGGGCGGGCAGCAACCGCGCTGGTCGACCGACGGACGGGAGCTCTTCTACCTCGGTCCCGAAGCGAATCGGCTGATGGTCGTCCCGGTCACGATGGGGCCCGGCCTCGATGTCGGCGCCCCCGACACCCGAGTTGAAGGACAGTTCCTCGACTTTCTCGGCAGATCCGCCTACGACGTGGCACCAGACGGACGAGTCGTCATCATCAGGCGCGGGGATGGCACCTCAGAGGACGCCGCGGCTCCACGGCTCAGCGTGGTCCTCAATTGGCACACCGAGCTGCTGGAGCGGGTGCCGGTGAACTGATGCCACTCGCGCCCCGGGACAGGTCGTTCGCCAGATTCAAGTCACGATGGATGACACCGGCTTCGTGGCTGCGAGTGCCTTCAGGACACGGACGAAGCGCCAAATAGCCGGAAAAAGCCTTCCATTCGCGCGGTTTTCCCTTGACAGCTTTTTGGAGACTGGCTCCGCGATATCGCGGACCTGGCTGACAGGGGTGTCATAAGCACCATCAAGGACGCACGCACGGCCGTTCTCGGCGACCGAGACCCAAGTCGAGGCCGAGTGCCCGTTCGGTCGGGAGACGACGGCTCGAGAGGTTGAAAATGCCGGGGGTAACATTGATGCATGGCCCACACTTATTCGACCGACCTCACGACGCAACCCGCGAACGTCGTCCCGCCGTTGCCGCGACACACCGAGACTGATGCCCTCGGAGACGCGATCGCCGAGTTGGCGTCGCGCATCCAGGCCGCCACCTACGAGCTGCTGGTCATGATTCGTCAGTTCGACGAATGCGGGGGCTGGGGACAGGGCTTCACGTCCTGCGCGCATTGGTTGAACTGGCGGACCGGCCTCGCGATGGGAGCCGCTCGCGAAAAGGTCCGTGTGGCCAAGGCGCTGGCCGACCTGCCCCGCCTCAGCGACGCGATGCGACGGGGCACGGTGTCTTACTCGAAGGTCCGCGCCATCACACGGGTCGCGACGCCGGAGACGGAAGAACGACTGCTGACGTTTGCACGCTCAGGAACGGCCGCGCACGTCGAACGGCTGACGCGGGCGTGGCGACGGGTCGACAGGATTGCGGCGGCCGACGACGACCGGCGACAGCACGAGGGACGGCGTTTGACGACCTGGGTGGACGAAGACGGGATGCTGGTCATTCGCGGACGGTTGTCGCCTGAGCTGGGCGCGGTCGTGCAGCGGGCGCTGGAGGCGGCGACCGAGCGGCTTTATGAGGAGGCCAAACGGGCCGACGACGAGGGGGCCCCGGCTGCGCCGCCCGAGGACCCAGGCGGGTCACCAACGATCGCCCAGCGCCGCGCCGACGCCCTCGGCTTGCTTGCCGAAAGCGCATTGGCCGCCGATCTCGACCGAGGGTCGTCGGGTGATCGCTATCAGGTGGTGGTGCACGTGGAGCCGGACGCCCTGAGAGCAGACTCCGACGCCGGACAGGCCGTGCTGGAAGACGGGGTCCGCGTCTCCGCGGAGATTGCGCCAGGCAAAGCCTGGAGAGAGGGGAAGCCATGTAGCTCTTATGACATGA
>CALBET010000719.1 GCA_937888665.1 uncultured Acidobacteriota bacterium | reverse complement strand
TGGCTGTCCGCTGCAAAGTCGCCCTCCAGAACCCCGGGCGTGTGTTCCTGCCGGGAGTCGAGCTCCATGGCCTCGGGGTGGAGCAATGCATTGGTCAGGCGTGGGTTGACCACCGCTCCGTTCGCCATGTCCGTCAATGCCCGGTGCTGCCTGTCATAGACGGGGTTGCTGAACGGTCGAAGCGTGATGGACCCGTAGGCGTCTGGCGCGCGCTCTGCGAACGTGAGTTCAAGTGTCTCCGGGCAATAGTTGTCCACCCTCAGGCTCGCGTCGCACCCCGCCGGCTGCGCCTCCCACATATGAGGGAACCGCTCCAGAGCCGGGACTGCGTTCGCGAGCACGCAACTGTTGGTCGCCCGCGGCGTGGCGCCGACGGACAGTTCCTGGGCGCGAACGTCAGCAGCGCGGCTCCCGGCAACAACTGCCTGCCGCTGCGCCCACAGCCGGACCTTCGCGTCGTCGGCTGCCCGCTCGTCGGTTTCTCGCCGTTCGATCTCCCGCCCAAAGGCCGCGAGCAGCGTCTGGAGTCCGTCGGGAGCACTCTGGGCCTCCTGCGAATCGTGGGTGGCCAGCAATCGGTGAACCACCGGGACGAGCCGGTCGTTGTCGGCGTCGAGGGTGGTCGTGTCCGAGACCTCGTGAACGACGAGGTAGTCGCCGGTTCGAGCGACAGTGCAGCGAAGGGCGAGTTCGTGCCCGAGATTGATCCACATGGACTCCATGTCCAGGCCGTTGCGGCCCTGTCGATGTCCCATGAGGAACTGCGTGCCGCATCGCTCGATGGCTTCAGTGACTCGGTCCGCGTCCTTGGGTTGCGAGACGAGCAATATGGCTCGACGGCTACCGGGATCGTGAGCACGCAACGGCAGTTGGGTCGCCCTCACTCGGCGAAGTGGGAGGTCTCGACTCTTAATGTACACCTCGACCGCACTGCCCCGCGCCAGTGGAACTGAAGGGCGTTCTCGCTCTGCGCGGGGCAGGAAGATTTCGACGCCGTGAAAGTCGAGTCGGGCGGCGCCGTAGCGCGGGCACTCCACGACGTGAGCGATGATGGGCCGAGTGCCCTGCCGTGAGGTGACCGCCAGCTCCCCGCGGGCGCAGTCCAGAGCTACAACACCGCCGAACCGCACATCGACGACCTGGACATGAGCGCGGCCTCGACGCCGGAGGGTACGAGCGAAGAAGTCGGGGTCGACAAGAGCCGGGCAGAACCCGTCCCAAATCGGAGCCTCTGGTACCTGCGAAGTGGCGAGGATCTGGCCCCGGTACGGAAACCCTTCGGGCAGCATCATATGGAGCTCGAGACCCAGGAGAGCGTCCGCGCTCGGTGTGCGCAAGGCTACCATTTGGAACCACTTGAGGTAGGCCAGGTAGGCGTGGGTGCGGGCCTCAGCCCGCTCCAGCTGCAGAATGATCAGGTCGCGTGTCTGCCGCACGGACTGCGGCAGGAAGGGCATCTTGCCCGCCGCGACAGCGACCCTCCGCGCATCGGACAGGGTGTTGATCTCTTCCTTGGTATGCCGAAACTGCTCGGATGATGCGCGATGCAGTGCGGCCCGCAGATTCCCCAGCACGTTGGCGCGCTGCCGGCGCTCGTCCGCCAGCTGCGCTTTCGCGCGATATCGCGCGACAGTCAGGCCCTCCTGAAGGGTCTGCTGGCGCTGCCGCTCCCAGTCGTCGAGAGCAAAGAACACCCACTTGGCGATGGTGGCGGCCGCGGTGACGGCAAGCGGAATGAGGAAGAATAGAAACATGGTTCACCGACTCGCCAGGTCTGCAATGGTTGAGGTCAGCACATCCAGCGACTGGTGAAGCGCCTGCAGCTGAGCCTGCGGTACGTCGTTGCCACGCGACAGCTCCAGCATCTGCGCCCAGGCCTCCCGGTGCGTGGCCCTGAGGTCCACCAGCGCATCGGCCCGAAGCTTTCGATCCTCTCCCGCGGCCTCGATTTGCCGAA
>CALBET010000718.1 GCA_937888665.1 uncultured Acidobacteriota bacterium | reverse complement strand
AAGCAGATAGGTCTGCTGCGTCGTCCTAACACACACGGGGACGCCCCCCGGCGCACGTCCCTCCAGAGGAGCATCGCACCATGAGCCACGCCCTTGCCGATTTCCGCTACGCGTGTCGGGCCCTGCGACGTCAACCGACGTTCGTGCTGATCGCGGTCCTCACCCTGACGCTGGGCATCGGCGCCAACACGGCGATCTTCAGCGTGGTCAAGACGGTGTTGCTGAACCCGCTGCCGTATGACGACCCGGAGCAGATCGTCGTCCTGTGGGAGACGAACCCCGAGGGTGGCCTCGACCAGGTATCTATTCCCACGTTTCTCGACTGGCAACGCGAGACGCAGAGCCTCGGGTCCGTCGCGGCGTACCGGCTGGCGGACCTGTCCTATGCCGGCGGCGACGAACCGCGCGACGTGCCGGCGTTGCGGGCAACACCTGAACTGTTCGACGTGCTGGCGGCGGGGGCGCGGGTGGGGCGCACCTTCGTGGCCGAAGAAGCCACGGTGGGCGCCGACCGCGTGGTCGTGCTGAGCCACCGGTTCTGGGAGGACTCGCTGGGCGGGCGCGACGGGGTCGTCGGCACCACGCTCGTGCTGGGGGGTGAGGCCTATGGCATCGTGGGCATCATGCCGCCGGGCTTCGAGTTTCCGACCGCGACGGAGGTGGAACTGTGGACGCCGCTGGCGTTCGATCCCAACGACGCGCATGGTCGGTCGCGCCGCTCGCGGTCGCTGATGGTGGTTGGCCGCATGATACCGGGAACCGGCGCCGAGCAGACCCAGCAGGAAATGACGGTCCTGTCGGACCGGATCGCCACTGAATACGCAAGCACGAACGACGGGTGGGGCGTGCGCGTGGTGGCCGCGCACGAGCAACTGGTGAGCGCGTCCCGGCCGGCGTTGCTGGTGCTGATGGGTGCGGTCGGGTTTCTGCTCCTGATTGTCTGCGCCAACATGGCGAACCTGCTGCTGGCGCGGCTCTCGAGCCGCCGTCGCGAGATGGCGGTGCGGGGGGCGCTCGGCGCCAGCCGCTGGGAACTGGCCCGGCCGGTGCTGGCCGAGAGCCTGATTCTGGCGGCCACCGGCGGCGTGCTTGGCGCGCTGGTAGCGGTGGGTGGGCTGCGGCTCCTGACGGCGCTGCCCGAGGGACAGCTCCCACGGATGGAACAGGTCGGGCTGGACGGCGGGGTCTTGCTGTTCACGATGGGGCTGTCGGTCGCCGTCGCGGTGCTCTTCGGGCTGCTGCCGGCGCTGCACGCCTCGCGATCCCGGCTGCGTGAGCAACTGACCGAGAGCACCGGCGCCACGGGTGGGTTCGCCGCGCGCCGGATGCTGAGCGTACTGGTGGTCGTGGAGGTGGCGCTGGCGCTCGTGTTGCTGGTCGGGGCCGGCCTGATGACGCGCAGTTTCAGCCGACTCCTGGAGGTGAACCCGGGGTTCGATCCGAACAACGTCGTGACTGCGCAGTTGATGTTGCCAGCCAGCAGATACCCGGAGGGCCATCAGCGGGTGCAGTTCTTCGATGAGGTCGTGGCGCGGCTCCGGAGCGCGCCTGGGGTCGAAGCCGCGTCGGCTGTCTCGAACTTGCCGATGCAGTCGGTCGGGGTCACGTTTGTCCTGCCGTTCAACGTCGAGGGCCAGCCGCCACCGGAGAACGAAGACCCGCGGGCCGACGTGCGCATGGCGAGCCCGGGGTTCTTCGAGACGCTGCGCGTTCCCTTGCGGCGGGGACGCTTCCTGGGCGAGCGTGACACGGCGGACTCGCCGCGGACCATGGTGATCAACGAGACCATGGCGCGCCGCTACTTTCCCGATAGCGACCCGATTGGCCAGGTGATCGAGAACCCGCACGGGCGTGCCGAAGTGGTCGGGGTGGTGGCGGACGTCCGGTACCAAGGCCTCGACAGCGAGCCAAAAAAGCAGGTGTACGAGCCGTTGAGCCAGAACTCGGTCAACAGCATGGCGCTGGTGGCGAGGACCGAACGAGACCCGGCAACCTTCGCCGCCACGCTGCAGCGTGAAATCTGGGCGGTGGACGCCCAGCAGGCCATCTACGACCTGAGCACCCTCGACCAGCTGCTGGCGCGCGCGGTGTTTCTGCCTCGCCTGAGTACCACGCTGCTGACGGGATTTGCGGTCTGTGCGCTGCTGCTCGCGGCGCTCGGCATCTACGGGGTCTTGTCGTACACGGTGACCCAGCGCACCCGCGAGATCGGGTTGCGGACCGCGCTGGGAGCCGAAGCAGGGCGGACCATCGGCCTGGTGGTTGGGAACAGCATGCTCCTGATCGGAGTGGGCGTAGCGGCCGGGCTCGTCGCCGCCACCCTGCTGGCCCGGTCGATGGCAGGCATGCTGTTTGGCATCAGCCCATTCGACCCGGTCTCGTTCACCGTCGCCGCGGTGGTACTGGTCGGCGCCGGGCTCGCGGCCAGCCTGCTGCCAGCGAGGCGCGCAACGCTGGTGGACCCGATGGTGGCGCTGCGAGAGCAGTAGGTCAAAGACGGTGTCGGGGTCTTCGGTGCGCCGCCGGTGGCGGTCCGGTCACGCGGACACGGACAGCGGTCGTGGTCGCGGCCGTCGCGCCGGGACGGCACGCGGTCCCGGCGCCCCGAATGCGGCGGCGGCCACGGACGGTTCCGCGAGCGGTTCCGAGGCGGTCTCGTTCATCGGCTCGAGGCCATCGGCGACGAGCAGCGTCACCGCTCGGATCTGCGGTCGCGTGAGCCCCTGGCGGTCCGGGGTGTAGATGGTCAGCACCCCCAGAAGGGTGTCGTCCGACACGAGTGGCATCGCGAATGTGCTCCGCAAGGGCGGTGCCCATGCGCCCGCCATGCTACCGAGGTCCAGCGCTGGATCCGAATTGGCGATAGTCTTCCGGTTGGCGCCTACCCACCCGGTCAGCCGCTCGCCCAGCACAATGGAGACATCGCGCAGCAGGAACTCGTGCTCCGGTGAGGAGATGTGAGACGCGAGCAGACGCGCCTCGTCCGGCAGGAGCATGTAGGCAACCGCGACCGAGTCTGGCACCACCGTCTTGAGGTAGCGGATGACCGCCTGGAAGGTCAGCTGGACGCAGCCCTCGTCGTCGACGTGCGGACACGGAGCGTAGTCGTCGTGCGCAGTCGTCTCGACCCATCCACCCGGTTCGGCCGTCGCCCCTTTTTCCACCACTTCTCCTATTTCCGCTTCCTTCGTCCCATGGGACTTGGAAAGGGGCCGGCTGTCTGACGCCTCGAGCAACCGGTCAAGGGCCTCGATGAAGGTGTCGACGACGCGGGGGTCATACTGGTTGCCGCGACGTTCCAACAACACGGCAGTGGCCTGTTCCTTCGTGAGCGCCCGGCGGTATGGCCGGTCGGAGGTGAGCGCGTCGTAGCAGTCGACGACCGACAGGATGCGCGCGCCGATGGGTATCTCCTCGCCGGAGATCCCCTCCGGGTACCCCTTCCCGTTCCACATCTCGTGGTGGTAGCGCACGATTGGCTCGACCGGATAGGGAAAATCGATACTGGCCAGGATGTCGGCCCCGATGGCGGCGTGGGTCTTCATCTGCTCGAACTCGACGGCGGTCAGCTTGCCCGGTTTGTTCAGGATGTATTCGGGCACGGCCAGCTTACCGAGGTCATGCAGCAACCCGGCGGCCTCGATGGCTTTGACTTCGCGACCATCCCTCACGCCCAGCTCCCTCGCCAGAGCCACGGAGTGCACCTGCACCCGACGGATGTGACCACTGGTCACCTGGTCTTTGGCATCAATCGCCATGGCCAGGGCCTCGATGGTCGAGAGATAGAGGTGGCTCAGCTCATTCAAATGGGTGTTGGCCTCCTCGACCCGCGCGGTCGACAGCCTCGAGGACACATACGACAGCACGAGCAGCGGGGCGAACACCGCAAGGGCGGCGAAGCTCAGGTTCTCCAGGTTCAGCACGAGCAGCACGGCGAAGCTGCAGGTCGCAAAAAAATTGAGCCCAGTGTGCGGGAGCTGGTCACGCACAAGTCGCAACGGATGCACACGGGTCTCGAGCCACATTGCGGTGGCACTCAGCAGACCGTTGAGCAGAAAGTACGTGATCGTCATCACCAACAGCGGGAGCAGCACCACCCCCAGCGGTACCGGCGCCCCGAACAGCGGTGACACACCGGACGTCAGGTAGAACAACTGCGACGCCACCCAGATCGAAATCGCCGGCTCGCCGATATTGAACAGGGTGCGATCCAAATTGCGGCGGTGTGACCGGAACGAGACGAACAGCCCATCGAGCGCGATCGTGATCGTGGCCGCCGAGGGCCCGAACAGGAGGGCGGCCGCGAAGACGAATGTCTCGCTGCAGGTGACCGTGGCCCGTAAGGACGGGAGGCGGAGTGACAGCGGGGTGCCGAGGACCGCGAGCGCCGCGATGATGACCCAATAGGGCGCGGTCGCCTCGGTGGCCAGCTGGACCATCGAGCTCAAAATGATCCCGCCACCGATGGCCACGATCCCGAGCACGTAGCAACGCCCAAACGGGGACAGTGACAGCTCTTTCATGCCACTTCTCCGCCGAGGCTCTCACCGTCAGCCTGTTCGCGCCGCCAGTCATCAGCCAGCATCGCCCACATCACGTGGTCACGATACTCGCCGGCCGACAGGAAACACTTGCGCAGCACGCCTTCAGGCACCGCGCCGAGTTTTTGCAACGCCCGATTACCACGGGCGTTGTCTACGGCGGCGCGTGCTTCCAGACGCTGGACGCCGAGCGTTTCGAACCCAAAGCGCAACAACAGTCTGGCACTCTCCTCGAACAGCCCGGTCCCCCAGTAGGCGGGATCGAGGGCGAAGCCCCACTCAGCCGTACGGAAACTCGACTCCAGGGGCCAGATCTGAAAGACGCCGACCGGCTCGGCCTCACCCTGTGGTACGACGCCGAAACAGATGTAGCGTCCCTCCGTCTGAGCGCGCCGCGCCCACGCGATGAACGTCTCGATTTCGGCCAGCGATGTGGGACTGGGCGACAGGTACTCGCTGACTTGCGAAGACCTCAGCGCCGTCGTCAGCGCGACCGCGTCGGCCGGGTCGAGCTCGCGCAGACGCACCCGGACAGAAGCGAGTTCCGGCAGACGGTGCCACCACGCGTTAGGAGACGGCGCCGCGAACCGGGACACGCGGTCATCGCCGCCGGGTGGCTACGGGCCTCGCCGTCCGGCACCACGCGACGTGGAGAACCCCGCCGTGTGGGTCGACAACGCGTCCACGTCTCTGAGCATCCTTCCGTCTCTCGCTGCCGAGTGGCCCTGGTTACTCCGTGAACGAACTCGAGGGCTCGACGACCTCGGCCGCCGCGACCGTCCGCTCCGCCGACACGACCGGCTGGCTCGTCGCCATCGCCGACAGCACCGGGTGCACGGATGGTTCGTTCAGACGCGCGCGCTGCGTGCCGCTACCCAATCTGCGCACCGTGGTCGATTCGTAGCGCACGTTGGCGTGGGACGGGGACCAGGCTGGGCCGGCATCGAGCCGGCCTGCCGGGAGATCGCGCGTCCACAGCGTCCGCGGAGGCAGGCCCTCGATGATCGGTTCGAGCCCAAACGCTTCGCGAACCGGCATGCTCGTCTGCAGTGCCGCGAGGGCGCCGCCAAGAGTGATCAACAGCGCGATGACGAACATCGTGCGGGGAAAACCCGACTTGGTGCCGTCCCGTGTCCCAGTGTTCTTCATGACTCAGCCTCGACCAATGAAAGGGCGGGGGGTCGTGCCGATCCCGCCAGACGCGGATCCCTATCGCAAGGTCGGTACCACACCGAGTCATATCCTGACAATTAACGTCATAGTTCTCGCAAGCTATTGATTACAAATGCCTTGAAAGAGACAAAGAGTGTCTTTGTGGAATTTGTGGCTGGCGTGAGTCGGGGTGTTTTGGTAGGTCGTGTTTTACTGTGGCACACGGTGGCGATTCCTGTGAGCGTCGAAACGAGGTTGTCCGCTGATGAACGCACCAAATATTGGCGTTCCTGCAGACAGACCACCACAGCTTGTGGTGGCGACGTCACGGGACGATTCTGTTGAGCCAATTACGGATTCGTCTGCACGGACAACGGGAACGTCGGGAGACGCCGGATCGAATCGATGAAACCGGGTGGATCTGACCTGTGCCGGTCAGCGTCCAACGGAAGTGAGGTTGTTCACAGATTCAGAGGGAGCACGCGCACCATGTCAATTCGACCAGTCAAACGCGTCGTTCAGTCTCAACCAACGATGGAAGGAGCCGGGGTCAAGCTCCAGCGCGCCTTCGGGTTCGGCGACACCTCGGAGTTCGACCCATTCCTGCTGCTCGACGACTTTAGAAACGACCGCCCAGACGACTATCTGGCCGGATTCCCGTGGCACCCCCATCGGGGCATCGAGACCATTACCTATGTGTTGGCTGGCTCTGTGGAGCATGGTGACAGCCTGGGCAACCGAGGCACGCTTGGGGACGGCGACGTGCAATGGATGACGGCGGGCAGCGGCATCCTGCATCAAGAGATGCCGAAGGGCGACGCCCACGGACACATGCACGGATTCCAGCTGTGGGCGAATCTCCCTGCCGCGCTGAAGATGACCGCACCGCGCTACCAGGATGTGGAGGCGAAAGACATCCCGACCGTGGTCGAGGACGACGGCACGCGGGTCCGTGTGATCTGCGGCGATTTCTGGGGGCGCACCGGTCCCATTGACGGAGTGGCAGCCGACCCGCGGTATCTCGATGTATCTGTGCCACCGAGGGTCACCCGGCGACTGCCGGTCGAGACCCCGCGACACGCATTCGCATACGTATTCGCCGGCGCCGGCAGCTTTCGAGACGCCTCCGCGCCGCTACCAGTCAAGACCGAGCTGGTCGACTCCACCGGGTCGCCAGGCGTCGAGACAATCGGGAACCGGTCGCTCGTACTCTTCGACGGGGGGGACGAGATTGTGGTGCGCGCGGGACCGGAGGGCATCCGGTTCCTGCTCGTGTCAGGGCAACCGATTCAGGAACCGGTCGCGTGGCGGGGCCCCATCGTCATGAACACCCAGGAGCAACTCCGCCAAGCGTTCACGGAGCTACGCGAGGGCACGTTCATCAGGGCTTAGACGGGGCTGCGCCGCCCAGCAACCTACAACTTAGACCTGGAACTCACTGGAGTTGGTGCTGTGGCGCAGGTCTTCAGGCCTGCGAGGCACGGCTAAAGCCGTGCCCCACGGGTGTCGACACGCTGCCGGCCGAGGAAACAACCCGCGGTGGCGCAGGTCTTCAGGCCTGCGAGGCACGGCTAAAGCCGTGCCCCACGGGTGT
>CALBET010000717.1 GCA_937888665.1 uncultured Acidobacteriota bacterium | reverse complement strand
GTCCGCCCGATGTCAAAGTCGGACGTCCTGCGCTCGCACCGGACGTCATTCGGGCGATCGAAGAGAGCAACCCAGACCTGCGATTTGATTGGGACAAGATACTCAAGGTCAAGCCCCCGCCCCCTCCGGACCCGGGGCGTGAGGCTCGGGACGAGCGCCGGAGCCGACGCGGCCGTGGAAAAGAGGCGTCGGTGGTCACGCCGCCCGTGCCGGAGGCCCGCTCCGCACCGCCTGTCCGCGCCGTACCGACCACGCCATGGAAGTCGGATGGCTCCCGTCGTGCTGGTCCGCCTGCGGCCACCGATGCGGCCGGCGACGCCGAGGCGGGGTCGAGCGAGGGCGGCCTGACCGCAGAGTCGGTCGAGGCTGAGGCACCGCTCAGGCACGTCGCGCTGGCGCTGACGGATGACGAAGGGCTCGCCAGACTCCGGGCGCGGTATGCGGAGATTCAGACCCGCATCGGCGACCGATTCAGGGACCCGGCGCGGTTGGAGGAACTCCGGAGCCAGGCCGCGCTCATTGACCCGGACGAGTGGCGCACGATCGACGAGGCCCGCGAACGGATTGCGTCGCTGGACGAGACCACGGCGGCCCTCCGCAAGATTCTTGGTCGGCGACGTCGGGCCCGACGAGGGGGCACGCGGCGGCGCCGGCGACCGTCGGACGAACACGGCGAGACCGTCGAGGCCGCCCCTCAGGCGCCCTCGGAGTCCGAGGCGGTCGCACCGACCGCGGATACCGTGCCCCCCCGCCCAGACGGCGACTCGTCGCCCAAGTAGAACCGGTCCCGGCGACTGGGCGGACGTGAATCCACCCGGTTGATCGGGCCTCTTCTGGCGTCAGCCCAAACCGAATCGTTGGTCCAGGCGTCCTATCGATGACGCCGGCGTTCGCTGGAGCTTTGTTATAATGCGAGACATGCAGAGAATACGGCTTGCTGGCGCCAGACGCGCCACGGTGGGTGGGTTGATGCTGGCCGCGGCGTGCTCGACGTTGGTCTTGGCGCAACAACCGCAGCCCCGACCGCTGCCGCCGGAACCGACGGAGACGACCGTCGGCCAGATCCCAGGCGCTCAACCGACCTTCCGAGCCGGCGTGACCCTGGTCACCACCGATGTCATCGTGCGAGACGAGGACGGACTGTTCATCCCGGGCCTCGACCGGGACGATTTCGAGATCTTCGAAGATGGCGTTCCCCAGGAGATTGCGTCGCTGGTACTGGTACACGGCGGGCGGGTGTTCAACCAGTTGCAGCAGCCGACCGCACCGGTGCGGCCAGGCATCATTCTCCCCACGGCGCGTCCGCAGAACGACACGGCCGGCCGGATTTTCATCCTGTTCGTGGATGACTTGCATCTGGTCACCTCGCTCACGCCGAAGGTGCGTCAGGTCGCCATGCAAATTTCCGAAAACCTGATCCACGAGGGGGACTTGTTCGGCATCATCTCCACCGGTCCGTCGTCGCTGTCCATCGATATGACCTACGACCATCAGGTCCTGGATGATGCGATCAACCGGATCACCGGCGACGGCTTCGCCATTCGCGACTACCTCTACCAACAAGAGACGTCCGGGGGACCGGCGGAGGTGCTGTATCGGGCTCACGTGGCGTTCAAGACGGTGCGGGAGGTGCTGCGCAATCTTGAAGAGGTCACCGACCGGCGGAAGGTGTTCCTCTACCTCAGCAACGGCTACGATTTTAATCCGTTTCCCGAAACCCGCGCCTATACCGGAGGGATCGCGGAGTCGCGCCAGCTGGCGGCTGGCGAACTCGAGCGGGGCAATATATCCCAACAAGACTTCGACAACCAGTATGGCGACATTCCAGACGCGCTATACGACCCATTTCAACAGGCGTACAAACAGGGCCAGCAGTTTGCCAATACGGATCTCGCGTTCGAACTCGCAGAGTTGGCGCGTGTGGCCAATCGAGCGAACACCTCGTTCTATACGATTGATCCGCGCGGTCTGATGGCCGGCCCGAACATTGATGACCACGTGCCTATCGACGAGTGGAACAAGTGGGCCTTCCAGACGCAGAACAGTCTGCGCATGCTGTCCGAATTGACGGGTGGGATGGCCATCGTCAACCGCAATGACTTTCCCCGGGCGTTTCGTCAGATCGACGCCGAGACGAGCGACTATTACATCGTGGGGTTCTACACGAGCAACCCCGATCCGACGATTCGTAATAGGACGTTGCGCATTGAAGTCGCCGGCCGGGACGACCTAAATTCGTGTCGAGACTGCGTTCGTCATCGCACGCAGTACTCGATGCCGCGGGTGTCGGCACAGCAATAGACTCCAGCATCGGCCGACCACACGGCCTATGGTTCGTCGTAATCGCTGAACTTTGGTACAATGCGCGGACCTTGCAGGTACACATCTCTTCCTGGGCCCTCACGCTGTTTCGCGGAACGCGTCGCCGTGTCGGCGCCATCGGCGCGCTGATCGCCCTTACGGCGGCTGGGCTCCCGTCGGTTCACGGATATTCCTCCGGTCCAGCGGAGGCCGTCGACCGGGGGCTGGAGACGTCGCGTCGCCTCGGGGCCAGCGGGCCCCCGGCCCGGGGCGTCGCGTCGGCCGCACGGCCGGTGCCCCGTGTGCCCGTGCCCCGCCTCAGCGCGCAGGCGGCCATCATCCTCGACCCCGTCACCGGTGAAACCTTGTGGGAGCGGAACTCGCATGAGTTGCGGTCAATTGCGAGCATCACCAAAGTCATGACGGTGATGCTGTTCCTTGAGCAGGAGCCAAACCTCTCGCGAGACGTGGTCATTTCGCGCGAGGACGTGCGTCGGGCCTCGACCACGTATCTGCGTCGTGGCGAGCGGGTGACGCTGCGGGACCTCGTGCATTTGGCGCTGGTCGCCTCTGACAATGCCGCGGCACGAGCCCTGGCGAGAGTGTCGTCCTGGGGCTCGAAACGGTTCGTGGCCCGAATGAACGCCAAGGCCGCCGAACTGGGGTTGGAACAGACTCGATTCACCGGCCCGTCCGGGCTAGACGAGGGCAACGTGTCGTCGGCCTACGACGTCTCGCGACTGATCCTCGCGGCCAGCAAACACCCCCAGGTCGCCGAGGTCATGCGGAAACGGACGTACCAGATCAGTACCAGCCGGCGGACACGAGAGATCCGCAGCACCAACCGGCTCTTGGGTACCGGCATCGACATCATGGCCGGCAAGACCGGCTATATCGATAAGGCCGGGTACTGCCTCGCCACCCTCGTGCAGCTCGTCGACGGGCAGTCGGTCTCCGTTGTTGTGCTCGGCGCGCGGTCGAACTCGGGGCGGTTCAGCGAAGCCCGCCGCCTTGTGGACTGGCTGTCGACGCAAGCCAGCGTCTTGCTCACATCGGCGGCGGAGTAGTTCGTCGCTCTCCGTTTCGCTACATACATGTCCGTTCTGTCCGCGCCGCCGCCCGGTTCCGGTGCGGTGTCCCCGCTGTCGATCCTGATGGTCGCGTCCGAGGCGACGCCGTACGCCAAGACCGGCGGTCTGGCGGACGTCGTGGGCGCGCTGCCCAGCGCGCTGGCTCGTCTCGGGCACGACGTGACGCTGGTCATGCCGCGGTACCGCGACGTCGGCAACGTGGGCCCCGTACGGCAGCGGCTGCACCTGAGCCTGGATGGACGACGTGTCGACGTCGGACTGGTCGAGGTCCAAGTGGCAGAGCATCACCGCGTCGTCTTCCTGGACTGCGACGCGCTCTACGACCGTGACGGCCTCTACGGCCACGCGGGCACCGACCACCCGGACAACGCCCTGCGATACGGCGTGCTGTGCCGTGCCGCGTGCGAGTACGGGGCGCAACTGGACTCGTCTCCGTCCATCGTGCATGCGCACGATTGGCAAGCGGGCCTTGTCCCGGTGCTCCTCCGGACCCAGTACGCGACGGCCCCGACCTGGCGGGGCGTGCCCGTGGTCCTGACCATCCACAATCTGGCCTACCAGGGCCTGTTTCCCGCCGACACGATGGACACGCTCGACCTCCCCCCATCCGTGTTCTCCATCGACGGGCTCGAGTATTGGAATCAGGTCAATTTCCTGAAGGGCGGTATCAATTTCGCGGATGCCGTCACGACCGTGAGCCCCACCTACGCACGCCAGATTCTGACGGCCGACGATGGGGAAGGGCTCGACGGGGTGTTGCGCCAGCGGCGTCACCTGTTGCGAGGCATCCTCAACGGAATCGACACCAGCGTGTGGGACCCGCAGACCGATCCGTTTCTGCCGGTGCCCTATGCCGCGTCAGACCTCCGGGGAAAACGCGACGCAAAGCGGGTGCTGCTCGACCGATTCGGACTGCCGTCCGATGACGACTCAGTGGAACGGCCGCTCATCGGCATGGTGTCAAGGATGGTCGATCAGAAGGGGTTGGATCTGATTCTGGAGGCCCGGAACGGGCTCATGGGGCTGCCCGCGTCGTTCGTCGTCCTCGGCACCGGGGACCGACGGTATGAGGAGATGTGGCGTGCGCTGGCGGCCGCACATCCTGAACGCGTCGGCGCCCGCATCGGCTTCGACGAGGAGTTGGCGCATCTGATCGAGGGTGGGGCAGACCTGTTCCTGATGCCGTCGCGTTTCGAACCGTGCGGGCTCAACCAGATGTACAGTATGCGGTACGGGACGGTGCCGGTGGTTCGCGCGACCGGCGGACTGGTCGACACCGTGCGGCACGTCGACGCCGCGACGGGGGACGGCACTGGCTTCCTGTTCGAGCCATACACGGCCTCGGCGATGCTGACGGCGTTGCGCTCGGCGCTCGCGGCATTCCTCGACCGTGCCCGCTGGGCCGCCATCCAACACGAGGGCATGAGGCAGGACTTCTCCTGGACCGTCTCAGCCGAGACCTATGTCCAAGAGTATCGGAACGTGATTGAACGCCGGCGGATCGCCGGTGCAGCGCGGGCATACCCGCCGGGAGAGTGAATAGATGCGCAACGTGATCATCATCGGGTCTGGTCCGGCCGGGCTCACGGCCGCCCTCTACGCCGCGAGGGCCAACCTGTCGCCGCTCGTCATCGAGGGGCTGGAGTCCGGTGGTCAACTGATGCTGACCACCATGGTCGAGAATTTCCCTGGGTACCGCGATGGCATCATG
>CALBET010000716.1 GCA_937888665.1 uncultured Acidobacteriota bacterium | reverse complement strand
CTCCGCCCTCCGGCAGCGCGACCACGGAATTGAGCCCGAGCGCTTCGGGGGCGACCGCGCAGCCGACCCAGGTGAGGGTCGGGGGGCTGGCGCGGGCGTCAACCTCGAATACCTCAACCGACTCCCGCGTGCCGTGGTGCACGACATACAGGGTATGGCGGCCGCCATTGTCCGGTTTGAGATACAGGCCGTGCGCGCGAAACGCCACGTCCTGGCTGGGGTCAAGCGGACCGGGACACGTCGGATAGGTGGCGGCGTCCAACCGCTCGCGTCGTCGCGGCGCCGGAAACAGGGTCGTCACCGTCTTGTCCCGTACGCTGACGAGCTGGATTCGGCCGCCTTCCTGATTGCCCGAGGCGATGACCCACTGCGCCCCCGGCACGATGGCCAGGTCCTCAGGACCGATGACGTCGCAGATGAACTGTATGTCTCCCACCGCGTCGCACGCGGCTGCGCTCGGTGTGGCCATGCCGAACGACAACGCCACCGATATCCCCAACCATGTCAGTGCTCTCATGATGCCTATTCTACAGCCCGCCGCTCACGGCTCCTTGGCATCGCGCGGGCTTGACGTTGCGGCACGGCGCGCCCGGTTCGTTGACTTGCGTGGCGCGCCCACCAATAATCGCAGACGCGATTCATCTGACACCATGGGGAAAGACGATATGTTGGAATTTGTCCAACATGACCCCCGAGTTCTTCGAGATGGTCAACAACACCCCCGGCCGAGTCGGCCCACCGCTGGAACGGCTGGCCACTGGCTCATTCGACGAGGCATCGTGAAACGGCTCGCCTGTGCTCTGGTGGCGGCGACCAGCGTGGTGACGAGTGCTCCTGCGATGGCCCAATTACACGTTGAGACCCGTGACGCGCCGGTCGAGGGGAGCCAATTGCGCTACCTCGAATCGGGACCACCGAGCGGCCAGACCGTCGTGCTACTCCATGGCGCACGGTTCACATCGAACACCTGGCGCGACCTTGGCACGCTCGAACACCTCGCAAACGCCGGCTACCATGTCGTCGCGCTCGACCTGCCCGGCTATGGGCATTCGGAAGCGTCCACGCTTGCGGCCGAGGTCTATCTAGCCCGCGCGTTGGAGACGCTGCTTCCGGATCGGCGAGTCGTGGTCGTCTCGCCGTCGATGAGCGGTGGCTTCAGTTTGCCGTTCGTCGCCGAACAGAGCGACCGCGTCGCGGGCTATGTGCCGATCGCGCCGGTCGGGATCAGCCGTTATGCGGATGCGTTGCGTCGAGTGCAGGTGCCCAGTCTTGTGGTGTGGGGCGCGAACGATACGCTCGTCCCGCTCGCGCAGGCTGACGTGCTGGCGACGGCCCTGCATGGCCGGACGTTGATCCTCGAGGAGGCGGGACATGCCTGTTACGTCGATCGCCCCGAAGACTTCCACCGCGAGTTGCTGGCGTTCCTTCAGACCCTCAAACCGTAGGACCTGTTCCCCACCGCAAGCGCAAGGATTTTTCGACTGCTGTCGTGGGGTACCATTGGGTCGGGTAACCGTGACAGATATCTTCATCAGCTACGCCCGGGAGGACGAGGAAGTGGCCCGACGGCTGGCCGGAGCCTTGGGCGAGGACGGCTGGGACGTCTGGTGGGATCGCTCCATCCGGAAGCTCGTCTGGGTTGCATCAGAATCATGAGACGGGCAACGGGGTCCAACGTGTCAGGTTTGTTCGCCGCTTCGTCGTGAGGCCACGACCAACCTGGCCGACACTTGCCACCCCAAGGAAGGGTTATGCACATACAGTCCCGCGCTTCGCGTTCCGTTC
>CALBET010000715.1 GCA_937888665.1 uncultured Acidobacteriota bacterium | reverse complement strand
CTTTCTACCACGGGCTGCTAGGTAGCGGCGGGTCGTCAGACCTGCTCTCGCCCCTCCGCAGACGCGTTGCATCCTCAGGCCGGCGGCGTGCATCGCGTCCCGCGAAACCGGGTCGACGACTCGCGCGTCACGGTCGCGGCGCGCGGTCAACCACTCGGCGCGAGCTAACCGGTAGGTGATCCCGGCATCTGAGCGCAAAGCGAACGACAACCTAGGTCCGTTGCGGATGGGTAAAACTCCGCGCCCGCTTGCTCCGCTCGTGCGGAGGCTCCGTGTCAAGACACTCAAGTCGAGTCGTCTCTACGGTTTCGCGGGACGCGATGCACGCCGCGAGCCTCCACGGGCTGCTAGGCCGAGTGCGACGCCACCAGGACGGAATTCTGCCCAATGGACGAGTCTTTCTCTATAGGTTTCATCCCAATCTCGCCAGACTCACCCTTCATCTTGTCAACTTCCCTCACGTCATAACCCCGGTCGATCAGCAGCGCCGCCACGTCCTTGGACGGCGAACGGGTGTTGGCCAGATGGTCGTGGACCTCGACAAAAAGTATCGGGCTAACTCGTTCAATTACTCCCGACATGCCCCTCAGGATCCCCAGTTCAGCGCCCTCAACGTCCATTTTTACAAGGGAAGGCCACGTTTCCTGACTGGTGCACCGGAGCGAGCAGAATCTGCACGCGGCATTCCTGCCGTTCAGAAAGAACATGGCTGAGGCTCGCTTGGAACTGGTCGAAGTTGCCGAAATAGGTGTCCAGTATCTTGATCGAGCGCCTCGCGTTCCGCACTTGGTCAATCTGGTCTGGCGAGTGAGCGAGAAACAGGAGCGGTTCGAGTGACAGTTCGCGTGCGACCGACAGGCTGGACGGGCGCTCCGCTGACGCGGCTCGCGCCCCAGCTACTCGTATCACTCCGTCAGCGAACGGAACCTCGATAGTGCGGCCTAGCCTTTTGAGTGCCTGGGTGTTACAGCGGACGGGGACACGGTCGCCTTCGAGTTGAGGGCCAGTGACCGCCAACGTTGGCGCGCCCTGGGCGCCCGCCGCCACCGCATATCATCGCAGTCGAAACTTGTTCACTGAACTCGAGCCCACGCCTAGTCTTCACGAACTGAGGGGTCGGACACCTCTGGGCCACGCTCTAGCTCTAGCCGATCACCGATCTGTCAACCTTCCCAACCCTGCCCATGAGCGGGCCGGCGGCTCCCCGCTACACAGACTCGGCGGCGATCGGCAGGACTGAGTTGGACGACTCCTGGTCCTGATACTGCAACTCGTAGAGCGTGTGATACAGGCCGCGCTGGGCGAGCAGGTCCTGGTGGCTGCCCTGCTCCCGCAGACGGGCCTTGTGGAACAGGAGGATGGTGTCCATGTCCTGGACGGTCGAGAGCCGGTGGGCGATGGCGATGGTGGTGCGGTCGGCCATGAGGACGTGCAGGGCGTCCTGGATGAGTTGCTCCGTATCGGTATCGACACTCGAGGTGGCCTCGTCGAGCACGAGCACGGCCGGCTTGTAGGCGAGCGCGCGAGCGAAGGAGAGGAGCTGGCGTTCCCCGGCCGAAAAGGTCGCGCCCCGCTCGGCGACCTGGCTGTTCAGACCGTCCGGCAGCGAATCGATGAAACGGTCCGCGTGAACGCTGGCGGCGGCACGGCGGACCTCGTCGTCGGAAATCTGGTCATTGCCGAACCGGATGTTGTCGCCGACCGTGCCGGAGAACAGATAGACATCTTGCAGCACCAGACCGAAGCGCGACCGCAGCGCCGTCAACGGCATCTCTCGGATGTCGACCCCGTCAATCGTGATCCGCCCGCGGGTCACGTCGTAGAAACGCATCAACAGATTGATCAGCGTGGTCTTCCCCGCCCCGGTGGCACCCACAATCCCGACCCGTTGCCCCGGAGCCACCTCGAAGGTGACGTCCTCGAGCACATACTGCTCGTCGCGGTAGGCGAACCAGACGTGTTCAAAGCGGATATGCCCTGGCCCGTCATACCGGGCCGACGATGTCGGCGCCGGACTCTCGACCGCCACCGGCGTGTCGAGCAGGGCGAAGATACGTTCCGATGACGCCATCGCGGACTGCAGGACGTTGAACTTTTCCGACAGATCGCTGATGGGGCGGAAGAACCGCTGCGAATACAGGACGAAGGCCACGAGCGACCCGAGTTCGAGGGTCCCCTGGAGCGTCCGGCCACCGCCGAACCAGAGAATCGCGGCCACCGCCAGCGCGCCGAGGAACTCGATGGTCGGGTAGAACACGGCGTAGTAGAAGATCGACGCGACCGTCGCATCGCGGTGCCCGGTGTTGATCCGATCGAACTGCTCGAACTGCCGGGACTCGCGGCGGAACAGCTGCACCGTGGACATCCCGGTGATGTTCTCCTGGAGGAACGCGTTGATCTGCGCGATCAAGCCGCGGACCTGCCGGTACGAGTGTCTCGCGTGCCCCCGGAACCACTGGGTCACGAGTGCGATGAGCGGCAGGACCGACAGCGCGACGATGGCCAGTCGCCAGTCCATAAGGAACAGCACGACGGCAATACCGACCAGCATGAAGATGTCGTGAAACACGGACACGACCCCCGAGGTGAACAGTTCGTTCAACGTGTCGACATCGGTGGTCACGCGTGTCATCAGCCGTCCGACGGGATTACGGTCGTAAAAGGACAGGTCCAGACGCTGCAGATGCTCGTTGATCCGCATCCGGAGGTCGAAAATGATCCGCTGTCCCGTGACCTGCAGCGTGTAGGTCTGCACGTACTCCAGGACATACGACAGCACGAGCACCACGGCGAAGAGCATGGCGAGGCTGTCGAGCCCGTCGAGCTCACCGGTGGCGATATGCGAGTCGATGGCAATCTTCGTGAGATACGGCGGCGCGAGCTGCAGCACGGAGAGGCCGACGATGGCGGCGAACGCCCGCCCGATCGACAGCCGGTGCGGAGTCATGAACTGCAGCAGCCGGCGCATCAGCCGGGCGTCGTACGCCTTGCCAAGCACCTCGCCGTCGTCGGCCGACCCCGGAACGGCCACGGCTATGCCCCCTCCAGCGCCTGCTCGAGCAACTGTTTCCGGTGCAGTCCCGCGTACTGCCCGTCCTGCACCAACAACTCGTCGTGGGTGCCTCGCTCAACGACCCGCCCCCCGTTCAGCACCAGGATCAGGTCGGCGTGGCGCACGGTCGAGATGCGGTGCGAGACGATCACCGACGTGCATGTGCGCGTCCTGTCCCGCAACCCGCGCAGAATCTCGTCCTCCGTAAAGGCATCGACCGCTGACAACACATCATCCAGCACGAGGATCCGCGGGTCCGCCGCGATCGCGCGCGCGAGCGCCGCCCGCTGCTTCTGTCCGCCTGACAGGGTGACCCCTCGCTCGCCGACCCGCGTGTCGGCGCCCTTGGGAAACGCCGCCAGGTCCTTGTCGAGTCGAGCGATGGCCATCGCCCGTTCGATCACGTCGGCCGGATCGTCGGTGTCGGTGCCATCGGTGCCGAACAGCACGTTCTCGGCGACCGTCTGGGAAAACAGGAACGGCTCCTGCGGCGCCACGGCAATCGCCCGACGGAGCGTCGAGATGGGCAGATCGAGAATGTCCCGATCGTCGATGAAGACGGTGCCCCGGGGCGGGTCGAACAATCTCGGCAGGAGCGAGACCAACGTCGACTTCCCAGACCCGGTCGGCCCCACCAGCGCCAGAGTCTGACCCGGCTCGACTGTGGCCGACACCCCCTCCAGCACCGGATGCCCGTTGTAGGCGAACGACAGATTCCGAAGCTCCAGCCGGCCCTGAATCGGCGCCGCCGACTCCGCGCCACGCTCGGCGTCCGCATCGACCTCAGTGACCGCCGGGACCGCGTCGAGCACGTCCACCATCCGCCGCCAGGCCGCCATCCCTCGCTGAAACAGGTTGGTGACGAACCCGAACGCGATCATCGGCCAGCTCAACATCACCAGATACGCGTTGAACTGGACGAACTGCCCCACCGTGATCCGACCCTCGATGACGTGGTGGGCGCCGAGCCACAAGACCAGCAGTCCCGCCAGTCCGAGGATGAACCCAAGGCTGGGATAAAACAGCGCCTGGAGCCGGATGACCGCGCCGTTCCGCTCGAGATACTCCTGGTTCTCGCGCCGGAACCGTTCTGTCTCGACGTCCTCCCGACCATACGCCCGCACCACCCGGACCCCGGCCAGTGACTCCTGCACCACCGCGCTCAGGGTCGCCAACTGAGCCTGGATTCTT
>CALBET010000714.1 GCA_937888665.1 uncultured Acidobacteriota bacterium | reverse complement strand
CGCGCCGCGCATCGCCTTCGTCTCGGCGACACGGCCGCGGAGGGTCGGAACGAGGGCCGAGGCGGCCAGCGCGCTCAGGCACTCTCGACGGGTCAGGATGAATCGCGCGTCTGACATGGGCCGTGCTCCTCAGAGACGATACGCGTTATTAGACCACCTTCGGGCCCTCCGCCGGCATGGACACACTGCGGGGGTTGGAGGAGTGGAGCGCGGTCAACATCGTGGCGCTCGTCAGCGCATTCACCGTGGTCATCCACCTCGCCCTGCCGATCGCCTTCACGGCCTCGTGCGCGTTCCTGCTGCCGCTAGACGCCGTTCCGCTCGTGACCTATACGAAGGGGTACTACCGCATGCTCGACATTTTGTGTAAGGAACCTCTTGTGGGGGCGGTCGGGCCCCGGTGCGGGCAGCGCTCTACATGAGTGCCCTCGTGGCAACCCGCCGGAATCCCGTCATGCGCACCTTCTACCACCGGCTTTTGGCCGAGGGCAAACCGAAGAAGGTCGCCTTGGTCGCCTGCATGCGCAAGCTCCTCACGATCCTCAATGCCATGCTTCGCACCGAGACCGACCGGCGCCCCTTGGCTCATCGAGATACAGCCTGACTTCCAAGATAGTTGCTATCGTCCAGACTGCGCTCCGGATCGAGAAGAAATGCCCTGCCCGACCGATCCAGGGACGTATTTGCCTGCTCGCACGACCACGACATCGCTGATCCAGGCAGCAACGGCGTAGTTCGGGAAGTACTGGTCGGCCAGCATCTGCAGCATCGCTTCGGCGATTTCAGCATCGGTCACCACCTCGACCCGCTGATTGTCTCCGGGGATCTCGCCAACCCGGCGTCCGCGCGAACCCTCACCGCGTGCCTCGGTCACCGTGTACCCGGTGGCACCCAGGCGTTTGAGGTCGCCGATCAGCGAGTCGGTCAGGACGCTCTCAATGACTATAACCACGAGTTTCATCGCGTGTTGACTCATCACATCCTCTTTCATCAGCCCTGCATGAGCTTGGCAATCCAGTAGTACACGGGAATGCCTACAGCCACGTTGAACGGAAAGGTAATCGCCAGAGACGCCGTCAGGTAGTAGGTCGGATTGGCCGTGGGCAGGTTCAGACGGGCGGCCGGCGGCGCAGCAATATACGACGCGCTGGCAGCCATGGCGGCGAGCATGGTGCTGCCCCCCACCGACAGGCCCGCCAGACTTCCCAACACCGCGCCAATGGCTCCGTGGACCAGTGGCATGACGATGCCGAACCCCAACAGGAAGGCGCCAACCTTGCGAAGGTCGGTGATTCGCTCGGCGGCGACAATACCCATTTCGAGGATAAACAAGGTCAGCGCACCCTTGAAGCCACCTTCAAAGAACGGCGAAATCGACGTCCAGCCTTCGCCTCCCATCAAAAATCCCACCAGAAGGCCACCCACAAGCAGAATCATCGTGCGCGCGGTCAGGATTTCGTGGAGCGTCTGACCGGTCGACCGTTGGCTGCGTACCTTCAGAGCACCAATCGCCAGCGCGATATGAATGCCGGGACTCTCAAGCAACGTCAGCAGCGTCGGCATGAACCCTTCGGGGACCTCTCCCATGGACGTCACGAACGTCTGCGCGGCGATGAAGGTCACGGCAGATACCGAGCCGTAATGGGCGGCGATGGCCGCCGAGTCGGCGTAGGTGAACCGGCCGAGGTGCCGGAGGACCATATACGACGATATGGGGGTAATCACTCCCAGCAGCAGCGTGACCGCGGCCGGCAGGGCGATCACCTCGAACGACGCGTGACTGAGTTCCACGCCGCCCTTGAGTCCCAGCGCAAACAGCAGGTAGATGGACAACGAGGCGTAGAGATCTTTGGGAAGCCGGAGTTCACTTCGCATCAATCGGGCGGCAACGCCCAAGGCAAATGCCAGGACGATTGGTGAGAGCAGGTTGGTTTTCAGAATGTCAAGCATGGGATTAGGAGTTCTGAGGCCACGGCAGAAAGTGCCCCTCGTGCCGAGTGACCGCGTCCGGCAGGGAGGAGGTGTGAGTCGTCAGAGACGAGGCGATCGCGACCCGTCGTTCCGCCGCGTCGGCGGCCAGCCGGACCAACGGACCGTCAAGGTATGCATAGCTCCAGAGGCCGGATACGCCACTTGATTCGCGAACCCACAGAGGCGGCTCGGGGGCATCGGCGGCGGGCGGGGCGACGAGATGGTGGTCGAGCGTCGGGTGCACCCAGATGCCCTCCACCTCGTCTGTGCCCTCGGACGGATGTCGTGATTGATGGAGGTCGGTCAGGTCGCTGACAGCCTTCAACGACGCAGGCACGTCGCCAAGACTTCGAACGAACAATACGGTGACTCTGGCCATGCTTTTAAACCGAGCAGGAATCCCAGCAGGCCAGGTCTGAGTAATCTGCGCCAGTGTCAAGGTGCGTCAGCGTCGTGGTCGTCACAAGTCAACATCCCTTTTGCAAACGGCGCGGCAAGCGTCCGGTTGACACAATATACGATATTGGTATCGTGTATTATAAAACGTGGTTTACAAATCGTGATGCAAATAGATATGATTCGACCATGTCGGCCGACCGATGGACGTTTCTCACCAACCACGGGCACGTGCTGCTGTGTATCGCCGCCGACCCGCTGATTCGGTTGCGTGACGTGGCGACCAGAGTCGGCATCACGGAGCGGGCCACGCAGCGCATCGTGGCCGACCTGGTTGAGGGCGGCTACCTCACGGCCACCCGGCAGGGCCGTCGGAACCTGTATGAGGTCAACGGGTCACTGCCCCTCCGCCATCCGATAGAAGAAAAGCATCAGGTGGCGGCTCTCCTGTCATTGATTGAACCTGCGAACACGCCGGTGACACCCGCCAGGACGGGCCGGTCGCCGAACGCGCCGCGGCGCCGCTGACTATTTGCCCAACGTCTGCTCGCACACATGCACGAAGCCTACGATTCCGAGACTCACGCCGCTGCCTTGCATCGGGTCCAGCCACGGCTCGGCATTGTTGGCGGTGGACAACTCGCCCGCATGACCGCGTTCGCGGCGTTGCAACTGGGCTGCGAGGTCTTTGTCCTCGAACGCAACAAGTTCAGCCCGGCAGAGGCCCTGGCAACACGGACACTGGTCGGAGACTGGGACCAACCGGAGGCCCTTGCGGAACTGGCATCCCTGGTCGATGTGGTCTCGCTTGAAAACGAGTTTGTCGACGCTCGGACACTCGCGGCACTGGAGGCGAGCGGTCACCCGCGGCGTTGGTGCGCGGATCGAAACTGGCCGGCAACGATCCCTACCCACCGGCGCTTCATCTACCGATGCGGTACGACGCTGGCGTGCCAAGCGCCGTCATCTGATTGAGGATATTGCACGCGAGGACAGCCTCAGTCTTCCACCACGGGCTGCTAGACCGCGGGCCCGGAGGCTCTCCCCAATGATCGACTTGTACCGGAAGAAGGCGTTCTCGACCCGGCCCTGTCGGTGGTACCCCGACTCCTTCTTCCACCGCCGCCGTCCGACCTCCTCCACAGCATTGATCGTGTGATCTCGAGCGCGCGACCGCGGTCCCCATCGCGACACGGGGCCGTCCTGGTCGGCGGAATGACGACCTGCGCGCCACGCCCAGCCGCGGCCTCGTAGACGCCGACCGTGTCGTAGGCCGCGTCCGCCGTCAC
>CALBET010000713.1 GCA_937888665.1 uncultured Acidobacteriota bacterium | reverse complement strand
AACCAACGCTCTACACGACGGCGCTGGACGCCGGCGGGCGGCCCCGTCCTCTGCCGGCGGATACCGAGGCAGTTGATCCCGAATGGCGCATCTACGCCCGGTCGGCCGGCGACGACAAGGCGCCTATCGAGGCATTCTTGACGGTCCTACGGGCGTTTCGCGACGGCGGGGTCACGCCGACATCCAATCTGGTCTTCTTCTTCGATGGGCAGGAGGAAGCCGGCTCGCCGCGGCTCGGCGACTACATGGAGCAGGTGCGCGCTCGAGTCGACGATGTGGATGTCTGGCTGTTCTGCGACGGGCCGGCCCATCAGAGTGGTCGCCCGCTGCTGGCCTTCGGTGCCCGTGGGTCGATGGGTATGGAGGTGACCGTCTACGGCGCCACGCGAAATCTCCACTCAGGGCACTACGGCAACTGGGCGCCGGACACGGGGATAATCCTTGCTCGCCTGTGGCTGGTCGCGGCGTGCCGATGTGACCTTCCGCGTACTCCGAGCGGCTAGACCAATGCGTCCGCTGCGTACCCGTCGTCTCGATGGGTGGAGAAATCAGGGTGGGGGAGACTGGCACGCTCCCTGCTACGATACGACGGCATGGCGAAACGAGCTGCTCCTGTGACCCTGCTCTCCTTGGATGGCAAGATCGACGGCGTGGCGGGTGATCTCAGGGATACGGCTGGACAGCTGAACCGGAAGATGGACGCCGGCGCTGGTGAATTCCGCGACGCGCTCGGTCAGCTGGACCTGAAGGTCGACACCGCGGTGGATCGGCTGGAGGGGAAGGTCGACACCGCGGTGGACCGGCTGGACCAGAAGATCGACACTGTGGTGGATCGGCTGGACCAGAAGATCGACACTGCGGTGGATCGGCTGGACGGGAAGATCGACACCGCGGTGGACCGGCTGGAACGGAAGATCGAGACCGCGGTGGACCGGCTGGACGGGAAGATCGACGACGTCGCCGAGCGGCTCGACACGAAGATCGACGACGTCGCCGAGCGGCTCGACACGAAGATCGATACGAAGTTCGACGAATCGATGACGCAGACGCGGGTGTTGTTCGAGCAGTGCCAGAGCCAGATCGGTCAGGTCGCGGAGGGTGTGACGTCAATCAACGAGAAGTTGGACCGGGTCCTCGACCGGCACGCAACGGTAGAGGACGATGTCGGCCTGCTGAAGGCGACCTGTCGAGGTCTCGACCGTCGCGTGACCCGGCTCGAAGATGCTCCGCGGAACTGAGCCCCCGGCCGGCCCAGCCTATACGCTACCGGCTGCGACCACCGCCCGATCGTCCCCTGGCCGGCGTGCGATACCATAAGGTCGCATGCTGCGGCACTTCCGTGACGGGCTCAAGGCAGTCGGTGCGGCGTTCGTCATGTTCATCGGCATGGCCGCGCCGGTGTTGGCGCATCCGGCGCCGTTCAGTTTTGTCGACATTCGCATCGACGCCACCACCGTTGATCTTGAGGTGGTGATGCATGTGTTCGACGTCGCCTACGAGTTGGGGATCGACCCGCCGGCTCAGGTCATGGACCCCGCCGTGCTCGGTCCGGGAGCGGGGCGTCTGGCGGAACTGCTGCGCGAGCGACTCCACGTCACCGTCGACGGGCAGCCGATCATCGTTGACGTCGACAGGTGGTCCGCCCCGGTGGCGTTGCCCGAGCGACAGTCCGTCAGCATGCGGGCGCGCGTGGACCTCGGGCGGGGGCCAGGGGTGGTGGAGGTGGCCGCGGTCATGTTTCCGTATGACCCGGCCCATCAGACCTTTCTCAACTTTTACGATGAGGGGGAGCTGACGTCGCAGGCGATTCTCGGTGGCAACGACACCAGCTTCGAGTATTTCGTCGGGAGCCGCCAAGGGACGCTGGCGGTCATCCAGAAGTTCGTGCCCCAGGGGGCGTATCACATTCTCATCGGACCGGATCATCTCCTCTTTCTGGTCGGATTGCTCCTGCTGGGCGGTCCGGTGCGACGCCTGCTGCTGGTCATCACCGGGTTCACGGTGGCGCACAGCGTGACATTGGCGTTGGCGGTGCTCGGGGTGGTGTCCCCCCCCGGGGGCGTGGTGGAGCCAGTCATCGCGCTGAGCATTGTCTATGTTGGGGCTGATAACCTCTTGGTGCGCGAGGGGCGAGACGTGCGAGTCTGGATTGCCCTCGTGTTCGGGTTGATTCACGGGTTCGGCTTCGCG
>CALBET010000712.1 GCA_937888665.1 uncultured Acidobacteriota bacterium | reverse complement strand
CCCCGCCATGACGCTGTAGTTTACGTAGTTCTTGGCTTCCTGAGAGGATTGTGCGGCGAGCTCGTAGTTGCCGGCATTCCAATGAGAACTGACCTGACCCGCCTTGACGATGGAGAAGATCCCCAACGGCAAGCAGCAAAACAGCGTCGCGAGGATTGCCTGTACCATGTACGAATCAGGCATGTGTTCGGGTGCCGCCGTCCGCCGCTCGGCACCGCCAAGACTGCTCAGCAGGCGAGCCTTCTGGGCCTCAAACTCCGAGTCTGTAAGGACCCCATTTGAGCGGAGTTCTTCAAGTTTCCGCAACTCATCCGCAATTCCCGACACAACACCCCCGCGCCTGGCACAGGCCAGATGATAGTTCTAAAGCGATGAACTCTCATGCTGCATTGAATTGAAATTCTGGTCAAGCGGCCCGGGGTCGGCTTTTGCGCATCAGCTGGTCCCACGTATTGTGGCACTCGTTCTTCCGGCACCGTTCTGCTCGGTCGTACGCTCGTGCGGACAAATCGTCTCTGAGAGAGCCTGTCGCTCTCAACGACCGGCTCCTCAGCGCTGGTGGTACGCGCTCACGTCGAACTTTCGGGTGCGCCACAGATACTCCAGCGTGGAGCCGGGCCAGAGCGTGAAGTTCTTGCCCTCGGCGTTGAGATACCAGGACTTGCAGCCGCTGTCCCAGACCGTGCCATAGGTGCGCTGGTCCATCTCTGACAGCTATTTGGTCATGGTCTCCGATGCCAGACCCAGCACGGTGTCGGTTGCGCGGATGTGCTCCAGCGCGCCGGCCAGGTACCGGAGTTCGGCCTCCATCATCACGATGATCGAGTTGTGGCCCAGGCCCGCGTTGGGGCCAATCATCGTGAAAAGATTGGGGAACTGGCCCTCGGTCGTTTCAGTGGACACCTAATGTGCGGAGGCGCACAAGGAGTTCGACATGAAACGACAACGACGACAATTCACGCGAGAGTTCAAGGCCGAGATTGTTCGGCTGATTCTGGATGGGGGCCGCAGCGTCCCTGAGGTGTCTCGGGACCACGACCTCGGCGAGACATCGGTCTATCACTGGGTCAAACAGGCACGGGTGGACCGAGGACAGGGCGCCAGCGGCGCCCTGACGACGGACGAGAGGGCGGAAATGGTCCGCCTCCGACGGGAGAACCGGGAACTGAAGCGTGAACGCGATTTTTTCGAACAAGCGACGGCATACTTCGCGAAGGGAAAGCCATGAAATTCGCCTTCATCGCCGCGAAGAAGGACGACTTCCCGGTCGTCTGGTTGTGTCGTCGCCTTGAGGTATCACCGTCCGGGTTCTACCGCTGGCTGGGAGATGGCGAGCCCGCCCGGCACAGGCGGGACCGACAGCTCGGCGTTCACATAAGAGCCTGTCACGTCAGTAGTCGGGGCACGTACGGGAGCC
>CALBET010000711.1 GCA_937888665.1 uncultured Acidobacteriota bacterium | reverse complement strand
GGTCGGCCAGCCGATCCACCTTGATGACGACCCCGTCGGTCCCGAACGGCAGCGCCCGTCGCTCGTCGGCCCACCTGCGGCAATAGTCGAGGGCCTGGCCGATCCCATGGCAGCAACGCCAATGTCGGTCGACCGGCAGCCCCCAGGCGACCAGCTGCTCCAGCACGGCGGCCTGTCCGGACAACCCGCCGCCTGGCACGTCCGATCCGCGCTCGCCCACCGTCGCTGGTTCGCCCCCCGGTTCGTCACGCCGCCGTGCACCTGACGGCGAGTCGACCAGCTGATACAGATAGGCCCCCAGCCCGCGTCGCTCCACAAGCGCCGGGTCCAGCGTCCGCATGGTGCCGGCCGCCGCGTTGCGTGGATTGGCGAATGGCGGGTCGCCGGCCTCCAGGCGAGCGGCATTCATCCGGTCGAACGACGCCCGCGGGAGAAAGATCTCGCCGCGCACCTCGATGTCGCCTGGCACCGCGACCTTCAGGCCCAGCGGAATCCCGCGGATGGCCCGCACGTTGGAGGTCACCTCTTCGCCACGCACACCGTCTCCGCGCGTCACGCCGCGGCGCAGCAATCCGTCCCGATAGTGCAGAGCGATGCTCAATCCGTCGATCTTGAGCTCAGCGACGTAGCCAATCGGCTCGTCGTCGTCGACTTCCAGTCCTTTGCGCACGCGCTCATCGAACGCCGTCAACTCCGCTTCGTCATACGCGTTGTCCAGACTCAGCATCGGCACGTCATGATCGACCGTGGCGAACCCCTCGACCGGGCGACCGGCTACCCGCTGGGTCGGGGAATCGGGTGTGACCAACTCTGGATTGGCCGCTTCGAGGGCGATCAACTGATGCAGCAGCTGGTCGAACTCCGTGTCGGAGATTTCTGGATCATGCAGGACGTAGTACCGCTCCTCGTGGTGACGAATTGCGGCCCGTAGCGCGGTGAGATCCCGGGCGATCCGGTCGGGGGTGGGCACCGGGATTAGAGAATGGAGAACAGGAACAGGACGCTAGCGATCGCGCGACAACACGTAGTCTGGCAGCAACATCAGGGCGTCAACTTCCGGGGTGGAGTCGAATCCGGCGAGCTGGTGCTTGGCCGCTTCCGCGAACCACACCGCTCGTTCGTACGCCTTCTCCAGCACCCGATGCTCGGTCATCAACCCGCGCAGCTCAGCCCAGGCGTCGGGCGAGAACGCCCGATCCCGCACCATTGCTTCGAGCAGCACGCGAGCGCGTCCGCTGTCCTGCTGCAGGAGGTAGATGGCGGGTAGGGTCATCTTACCCTCGCGCACATCCCCACCCACCGGCTTGCCGAGCACGTCTTCGTCGGCGGTGTAGTCGAGCAGGTCGTCGACGAGCTGAAACGCGATACCCAGATTGAAGCCGTAGTCGCGCAGCGCGAGCTGCTGCTCCTCGGGCAACTCGCCCAAGATGCCACCGATCTGCGCACAACCACCGAACAGGTAGGCGGTCTTTCGACGGATGATCTCCAGATGCTCCTCTTCCGTCAGATCCACGGCGCCGGTCTTGGTGAGCTGGTACAGTTCACCTTCGATCATACGGAGGGTGACGTCGCACAACAGACGCACCAACTCCAGCGAATCGACAGTCAGCGCCATGCCCATCGACTTGATGTACAGGTAGTCCCCGAGCAGCACGGTGATGTCGTTCCCCCACCGAGAGTGGACCGCCTCCCGGCCACGACGAACGCCGGCGTCGTCGATCATGTCGTCGTGCACAAGGGTCGCGGTGTGGATGAATTCCACGACCGCGGCATACAACGTGGCCGCCTCGCCTCGATAGCCGCCGATCCTGGCGCACATCAGCAGCACGGCCGGCCGGACCCGCTTGCCTCCGCTCTTTTGGATGTAGCGGCCGATCTCCGGGATCAACTCGACCCGAGACTCGATATGGCTGGCAAATTGCCGCTCTACCGACTCCAGATCGTCGCGGATGGGCTCGAAAATTTGAGCGAGGTCGGGTGGCGCGGAAGTTCTCGACAAAGTGGATACTCGCGTTCGGGATCTCAGCACACTTGCGAGCCAAGTGTCAATTATTACAAGCCTTTAGCCGGTACGACCAGGCCTGAACAACGCGTGAAACGCCGCCGTCGTCTGGGCACGAACCTCCGCGGGGGTCACCCCTCGAAGCTCGGCCACGACATCGGCGACCCGGACGACCCAGGCCGGCTCGTTCTGTTTCCCACGGTGCGGCACCGGAGCCAGATACGGCGAGTCGGTTTCCACCAGCAGCCGCGTCTGGGGCACGGCAGCGGCCGCCTCGCGTATCGAGTCGGCGGTCCTGAACGTCACGATGCCTGAAAACGACACGTAAAATCCAAGGTCGACGGCCCGCCGTGCGATGGCGACATCTCCGGTAAAACAGTGAAACACGCCGGAGACCCGCGGCGCCCCGTCCTCGGTGAGGATCGCGAAGGTGTCGTCATCCGCGTCCCGGGTATGTATCACGATCGGGTGGTCTAACTCGGATGCGACCCGGATCTGTCGACGAAACACCTCGCGCTGTACGTCGCGCGGTGCGAAGTCGTAGTGATAGTCCAGTCCGATCTCACCGATGGCGCAGGTGCCTGGGCGCGCGGCCACCGCCGCCCGCACCTGGGGCTCCACCCGATCCAGGTGCTCCGCGAACACGCCGGCCTGATGGGGATGCACCCCCACGGCGAACCGCGCCGCCGGCCACAGCGACGCGACCCGCACCGAGCGCACGGCTTCCGCGTCATTGGTGGCGTCGAGAATACACAAGGCACCCTCGACCCCAGCGTCGCGGGCTCGAGCAATCACCGCCTCGAGCGTGGCCTCGAACGCCTCGTCGGCGAGATGGCAATGGGAGTCGATCACGACACGCCCGTCTTCCGCTTCTGCTGACTGCCCAGGAGCCGCCTACCGAACTCGTGAGCCCGGGGGGGCCTTCTCCGGATCATCGAGTGTCAACAACACCGGATTCTTGTCCGGGTCGGTGGCCGCGAGAATCATGCCATTCGACTCGACCCCCATCAATTTGGCCTTCTCCAGATTGGCCACGACCACGACCGTCCGGCCAACCAGCGTCTCCGGGGCATACGCCGCCGCAATCCCGGCCACCACCGTGCGTTGCTCGGTGCCCAGGTCGACCGTGACCTTCAGGAGTTTCTTGGACTTCGGAATCGCTTCGGCCGCCACGACCTTCGCGACTCGCAGCGTCAGTTTCATGAACTCGTCGAACGACAACCGCGGCTCCTCCGGAGCCTGGGGCGCCTCTGGCGCGACGGCGTCGGTCGGCACCGGCCCGAGTGCGGCCGTGGTCGCCGGCGGACTCGTCTCCACGTGGGGGCGGATCTCCACCGCGGGGGTTGTCTCCGGCGACGCCGCGGTCTCCGTCTCGTTCGTCATGCTGTGCTCCGTGCCTTTCCCGGCCGTGCCCCGCGTAGGGACCGGGCCGCTCGTGTCAATACGGGGCCACAGCGATGGCCCCGTGTGAATCGTCCGCGCGCCAGCCGACCACGCGCTGTCCCGCTCGAGCCGCAGCGCATCCACTGGCCGGGACTCGCCGACCCGGCGCAGGATCTCCGCCGAGGAGGCCGGCATGACCGGCGACAGCAGGAGCGCGGCGATGCGTAACGCCTCCGCGGTCTCGAACAGCGCCTGATCCAGTTCGGCCGCCCGTTCCGGGTCCTTCGCCAAGGTCCACGGTTCGGACCGCGTGATGGACTCGTTCGTGGCGTCGACCAGTTCGAACGCGACCGCCATCCCCACGTGGAGCTGGTGGTCATCCATGGCCGCCCGATACCGCCGAACCACATCGGCGGCCCGCTCGGCCAGTGGCGACACCACGCCGGGCGTCGGCGTCACGCGCCCCGCCCGATACTTGTGCACCATCGCCGCCACCCGACTGACGAGATTGCCGAGATTGTTCGCCAGGTCTGCGTTGTACCGCTCCTCGAACCGCTCCCAGGTGAAGTCCCCGTCCTGGCCGAAGGCGATCTCCTTGACCAGATAGAGCCGGAGCGGGTCCGGCCCGAGCCGGTCGGCCGCCTCGAGCGGGTCAACAGTCGTGCCGAGCGACTTGCTCATCTTCTGGCCCTGCCAGTGCACCCACCCGTGGCCGAAGACACATCGCGGCAAGGCAAGACCCGCGCTCATCAGCATGGCGGGCCAGACCACCGCGTGAAACCGCGTGATGTCCTTCCCGACAATGTGCAGGTCGGCGGGCCACCATGCGTTGAACCGCGCCTCGTCGGTGCCGTACCCCACGGCGGCGATGTAGTTGATCAGCGCATCGAACCAGACATAGACGACGCTCGAGGGGTCGAACGGCAGCGGGATGCCCCAACTCTGCCCGGTCCGGCTGACCGAAATATCGTCGAGCCCGCGTTCCAGCAGGCGGAGCATCTCGTTGCGGCGGACCTCCGGCACGAGGAACCCTGGGTTCGCCGCGTAGTGCTCCAGGAGCCGGTCCCGATACTTCGACAACCGGAAGAAGTGGTTCTTTTCCTTGATCCACTCCGGCCGGGTCTGGTGGACGGGACAGTCGCCGTCGATCAGATCCTTGTCCTGCTTGAAGGCCTCGCAGGAGACGCAATACCAGCCTTCGTACACCCCTTCGTACAGATCACCCGCATCGGCGATGCGCTGCACGAGCGTGGTCACCGCCACCCGGTGCCGGTCTTCGGTGGTCCGGATGAAGTCGTCGAACGACACGTCGAGCTTGGCCCAGACCTCGCGGAACACCTGTTCCATCTGGTCGCAGAACG
>CALBET010000710.1 GCA_937888665.1 uncultured Acidobacteriota bacterium | reverse complement strand
GGCGCAGGCCTTCAGGCCTGCGATCGCACGGCAAAGCCGTGCGCCACCCGGGACTCAACGCTGTGCCGCAATGGCACAGCTCCCACATTTCCTCAAGAGCCGAGCGCCTCGACAGGAAACCGTCACCGATTGTCGGCTGAGGTATAATCCCTCGGTTATGTGGACGAAGCTGCAGAACAATCCCCGCAAGAAAGCGCCCCGCAAGGTGGCGGTCATCGATCCGGATGCCTGCTTTGGAGCGTTCGCCTGTTCGATCTGTCAGGCGGCCTGTCCGGTCGAGAACTGCATTGTCGAGGCCAAGGACGCGAACGACCGGTGGGTCTGCGCGGTGCTGATCGACAAGTGCATCGGCTGTGGACTGTGCGTCACGGTCGGCAACCCGACCGCGCCCGGGAAGCGTGATTTCGGATGCCCCGGCGACTACGACGCCATCGATATGGTGGCCTACCCCGATGTGGTGGCCGCCGTCGAGGCCGACACGGGGCCAGACGCGCCGGAGTCGGAACCCGAGCCGGCCAGCGCCTAGCAGCCCGTGGTGCAAGTCCCACCGTGGGACTTGCACCACGGGCTGCTAGCTCACCGGTCTGTGTGATCGACCTCGGCGAGGTCGATCAGCGTCACCCCCGGCTCCACGGTTTCACCCGCGGCGCACCATATGGCCGCGACGCGGGCGTCACGCGGAGCCCGTAGCGGGATCTCCATCTTCATCGCTTCCAGCACGACCAGCGTGTCACCTCGTGACACGCGTTGGCCTACGGTGACGGCGACCTGGCTCACGGTGGCCGGCATGGTTGAGGTGATGGTGGAGGCATCTGGTCCGGCGAGCGTTGGGTCATCCCCTGTCCTGGATGTCGGGTCGATCTCCGGTCGATGCGGCCAGCGGAAGGTCTGCC
This sequence comes from uncultured Acidobacteriota bacterium, assembly GCA_937888665.1. Lineage (GTDB taxonomy): Bacteria > Acidobacteriota > Vicinamibacteria > Vicinamibacterales > UBA8438 > UBA8438. Next base: position 3,853 of record CALBET010000710.1, on the reverse strand, counting down.
CGCTCACCCAGCCCCAGTCCGCGTCCGGACCGTTCGCGACGATCACCTCGAACCGATGCCCGTCGATGGTCGCCTCGTAGGTGTCGCCGTCGATGCGGCGCACGTCGACAGGGTGGTCCACGCCTTCGATCTGAATCTGGCCGGCCTCATGGTCGGCGTCGCCGGTCAGCGCCCGTACCTCGGCCCGACGTCGTCGGTGCGTCATGTCAGTCGCCACGCTCCGAGGGTGTTCCACGGATCCTGCAGGTCGTGGGCGGCTGCGCCCGTTCGCGCCGCGGCGCCGGTGCGAAGACCTGGCTCCAGGCGCTCGCGCAGGGCCAGCGCCGCGGTGAGGGCGAGTGACGGGCCCTCGTCGTTCCCGTCAGTGGCGGCCAGCAGTCCGTCGAGCGCAGATTCCAGGAAGGCGGTGTCGACCTGGCCGTCGACCATACGCGGGTGCCGCAGGATGCGGGAGAGCAGCGTCGCATTGGTCCGGACGCCCAGCACCACCAGGCGTGCCAGCGCGGCCCGCGCCCGCGCCAGCGCGGCGTCCCGGGTGTCGGCGTGGGCCACCAGCTTGGCGAGCAGGGCGTCGTAGTGCGACGACACGATGCTCCCGGTGGCGACGCCCGAGTCGACCCGGACGCCGGGGCCGGTCGGCTCCTGAAACCGCAGCAGGCGTCCGGCATCGGGAGTGAAGCCATCGTCCGGTCGCTCGGCATAGAGACGACACTCGATGGCGTGGCCCCGTATCTGGATGTCGTCCTGCGTCCACGGCAACGGCGCACCGCCGGCGACGGCGAGCTGGGCGTGGACGAGGTCGCGGCCGGTCACCGCTTCGGTGATCGGGTGCTCGACCTGCAGCCGGGTGTTCATCTCGAGAAAGGCCACGCCATCAACGCCCTCGACCAGAAACTCGACCGTCCCTGCGTTGCGGTAGCCGGCCGCCTGAGCGGCCGTCACCGCGGCCTCCGTCAACCGGGCGCGTAACGCGGACGAGAGACGTGGCGCGGGGCTCTCTTCGATCACTTTTTGGTGCCGCCGTTGCACCGAGCATTCCCGCTCGTAGAGGTGCACGACACGACCCTCGTGGTCGGCCATGATCTGCACTTCGATGTGCCGCGGTCGAGCCAACAGCCGTTCGACATACAGGGTACCGTCGCCAAAGGCCGCCTCGGCCTCTCGGCGCGCCGCGCCCACCGCGGCGGGGAGCTGGTCGGCGGCCGTCACCGCCCGCATGCCCCGTCCGCCGCCGCCGGCCGAGGCCTTCACCAGCAGGGGATATCCCAGCCGGCCTGCCGCGTCGGCCAGGCCGCCGGCGGACTGGTCGCTCGGCGTCTCGCCCGGCACCACCGGCACCCCGGCCGCCACCATGAGACGGCGCGCTTCGATCTTGGACCCAAGCCGGGCGATCACCTCGGCCGGCGGCCCAACCCAGATCAGTCCGGCCTCGACACAGGCGGCCGCCATCTCCGGGTTCTCGGACAGAAAGCCGTAGCCGGGGTGCACGGCGTCGGCGCCGGTCTGCCGCGCCGCGTCGATGATGGCGCCGATGGAGAGATAGCTGTCGCGTGGGGGCGGTGGGCCGATGGTGACGCACCGGTCAGCGGCACGGGCGTGGGGCGCCCGGGCGTCGATGGTGGAGCAGACGGCCACGCTCTCGATCTCCAGCTCGCGACACGCGCGCACGATGCGGACCGCGATCTCGCCGCGGTTGGCGATCAGCAGCCGACGGATACTCACGAACGGTCGTCCTCGACCCACCCTGGCGAGCGCTTGTCGAGAAACGCGCGAATCCCTTCCTGCGCTTCGGTGGTCACCCGCAGGTCCGCGATCGTTTCGACGGTCAGCTGGGTGACCGACGCCGGGGGGCGGTCCATGACCGAGGCGATCAGGGTCTTGGTGGCCGCGATCGCCCGCGGTCCGGAGGACCTGAGCTCTTGGGCCACCCGGGCCACGGCGGCGTCAAGGCCGCCTGGGGGCGCAATCACATGCACGAGACCCAACGCGTAGGCTCGGCTCGCCGAGAATCGTTCGCCGGTCAGGAAGAGATGCCGGGAGGCGGACGAGCCGATCTTCGCCACGGCGTAGGGGGAGATGACGGCGGGGACGAGTCCGAATTTGACGTCGGTGAGCCCGAACACGGCATCCTCCGTGGCGACGGCGATGTCACAGACCGCGACCAGGCCCACCCCGCCCGCCAGCGCGGCGCCATGGACGCGGCCCACCAGCGGCACCGGGAGGGTGTCGAGCTTGACGAACAGGCGCGCGAGTGCCCAGGCGTCGTGGATGTTCTGCTCGTAGTCGTGATCGACGGTGCGTGATCGCCACCCGAGGTCGGCGCCCGAGCAGAAGCTCGGGCCGGCGCCGCCAAGCACGGCCATCCGCAGCGTCCCGTCATGTGCCGCCGTCTCCGCCCAGTGCGTCAGTTGTTCGATGACCCGGTCGTCGATGGCGTTCCGGACCTCGGGGCGGTCGAGGGTCACATAGTCGATACCGTCTTCGCGGCGCACGTCGATCACGTCGTAGGAGTCAGCCATGGTCAGAGCCCTTACATCCTGAAGACACCGAATGACGGGTCGGCGATCGGTGCATTGGCGGCGACCGAGAGACCCAGCGCCAGTGCGGCGCGGGTTTCGGTGGTCGCGATGACACCATCGTCCCAGAGTCTGGCGGTTGAGTAGTAGGGCGACCCCTCGTCGTCGTAGCGTCGCAGGAGTGGGTCTCGGATGGCGGCCTCGTCCGCCTCAGACAGTGCGTCCCCGCGGCTGGCATGTTGATCGCGTTTCACCGAGACGAGCACGTCGGCGGCCTGCGCGCCGCCCATCACCGAGATACGGCTGCCGGGCCACATCCAGAGCAGCCGTGGGTCGTAGGCCCGGCCACACATCCCGTAGTTGCCGGCGCCGAACGACCCGCCGAGCACGACGGTGAATTTCGGCACCACGGTGTTGGCCACCGCATGCACCATCTTCGCGCCGTCCTTGGCAATCCCGGCGCGCTCGTAGTCGCGGCCGACCATGAAGCCGGTGATGTTCTGCAGGAACACCAGCGGCACCCGGCGCAGGGTGCACAGCTGGATGAAGTGGGTGGCTTTCAATGCCGACTCGGAGAACAGCACACCGTTGTTCGCGATGATCCCCACAAGATAGCCGTGGAGCCGGGCGAATCCGGTGATCACGGTAGGTGCATAGCGAGCCTTGAACTCGTCGAAGCGAGAGTCGTCCACCAGCCGGGCAATGACTTCGCGCGCGTCGTACTGCCGTCGGAGGTCGGTACCCACGATGCCGGCGATTTCCCGCGGGTCGTACCGCGGGTCTTCCGGCGACGTCACATCCAGCGCCGGCGGTTTCACGGAGTGCAGCGTCGACACCACCGTCCGCGCGGTCTGAAGGGCGTCGGCGTCGTTCGCGGCCAGGTAGTCCGCCACCCCAGACAGGCGCGTGTGCACGTCGGCGCCGCCCAGTTCCTCGGCGGTCACCGTCTCGCCGGTAGCCGCCTTGACCAGCGGCGGCCCTCCCAGAAAAATCGTGCCGGTGCCGGCGACGATGATGGTCTCGTCGGCCATCGCCGGCACGTAGGCCCCGCCGGCGGTACACGAGCCCATGACCACCGCGATTTGCGCGATGCCCTGCGCCGACAACCGGGCCTGATTGAAGAAAATGCGACCGAAGTGCTCGCGGTCCGGAAACACCTCTGCTTGCATCGGCAGGTAGGCGCCGCCGGAATCGACCAGATAGACGCACGGCAACCGGTTCTCGAGCGCAATCTGCTGCGCGCGCAGATGTTTCTTGACGGTGATCGGGAAGTAGGTGCCGCCTTTGACGGTCGCGTCGTTGGCGACCACCATCACCTCGCGTCCCGAGACGCGTCC
>CALBET010000709.1 GCA_937888665.1 uncultured Acidobacteriota bacterium | reverse complement strand
CGCGGTCTTCACGCCGCCCAAGGGCGTCGCGGTGCTGGTGGTGATGGCGCCCCACGACACGCAAGACGTGCCTGACTCCGGGCCCACGGTCGCGAGCCGCACGACGATGGTCGTCGGCAAGGTGGTCCAGGATGCAACGCGCGCACTCGTCGCCCGCGTGCGCGAAGTGGCCGGGGACAAACCGTTCTCCGAGGCCGCCCGCAGCCTGCGCGACCACCCCGAGTGGCCGTTCCGGATTCGGCAGACCTACGAGACCAAAGAGGGCATCGAGTGGGACCCGAAGGCGTACGTTGGAGACGCGTATCCGTGCTACGGCTGGGCCGCAGACGTCGCGTTTGTGGAGGTTGACCTGGACACCTACGAGACCAAGATCCTGGACTTCCACACCGCCGAGGACGTGGGAAAGGCCATTCACCCCCGGATGGTGGAGGGACAGATTGAGGGCGGCACGCTCCAGGGCATCGGCTACGCGTACATGGAGGAGGTCAAGACGGAGGGCGGCGCAGTGCTCAACCACCGCATGACCAACTGCATCATCCCCACATCGCTCGATGCGCCCGAGATCAAGACGTACATCGTGGAGGCGCCGTACTCGTTCGGGCCCCACGGCGCCAAGGGCGTCGGCGAGCTGCCGCTGGACGGCGCAGCCCCGGCGGTGGCGGCGGCCATCGAGCACGCTACCGGCGTCCATGTAGACTCCGCGCCCTTCACACCCGAGATGCTCGCCGAGCGGCTGGGAGCCAACGCATGAAGATCGACATGAAGGTCAATGGGACGCTCCACACGGTGGATGTTCCCCCCATGAAGCGCCTGCTCGACACCCTGCGGGACGACCTGCGGCTGACGGGCACCAAAGAGGGCTGTGGCGAAGGCGAGTGTGGCGCGTGCACGGTGCTGATCGACGGCGAGGTGGTCAATAGCTGCCTCGTCCCGGCGATCCAGGGCCAGGGCGTCCACATCGTCACCGTCGAAGGGCTCGCCGACGGCGACACGCTCCACCCGGTGCAGCAGAAGTTCATCGAGTACGTGGGCACACAGTGCGGCATCTGCACGCCGGGCATGGTGCTCGCCGCCAAGGCGCTGCTCGACGAGAACCTCTCGCCCACGCGCGAGGAAATCCGCGAGGCGATCGCCGGCAACCTGTGCCGCTGCACGGGGTACCAGAAGATCATCGACAGCGTGGAGGCTGCGGCCGCGCAGATGCGGGAGGGCGCCAATGCCTAGTCCCAACCCGATGGTGGCGCGGGCCGATGTGCCCCGCCGCAGCGAGATCGAGGTCCACCAGGCGTCGCGCCTCAAGGACGCGCTGGAGGTGATGGCGGCCGGTGCTGCGGAGGGCAAGCCCTGGATGCCCGTGGCCGGTGGCACCGACCTGATGGTGTGGATCACGCAGCGTCGCGTGGTCCCCGCACGTGTCATTGACATCTGGAACGTCGATGGGATGCGCGGCATCGAAGAGACCGAGGGCTCCATCACCCTCGGCGCGCTGACCAGCTACGCCGAAGTGCGCCGGTCGGAGGTCGTCGCCGAATGGGTGCCACCCCTCGTGGACGCGGCCCGCTGGTGTGGCGCAGCGCAGATTCAGAGCCGGGGAACACTGGGCGGCAACATCGCCGGCAGCTCGCCCGCAGGCGATACATTGCCGGTGTTCAGCGCGTGGGACGCGGAGTTGACCCTGGTAAGCACCGCAGGGGCGCGGGTCGTGAAGTTTGCGGACTTCTACACTGGGTACCGGCAGAACCTGCTTCAGGAAGATGAGTTGATCCTGCGCATCAGCATTCCCAAGCCGGCGGCAGGGTCGCTGCAGGTGTTTCACAAAGTGGGGACGCGCCGCGCGCAGTCCATCAGCAAGGTCATGCTCGGCTTCCGTGGTCACCTCGGCGCCGATGGGACCGTGGAGGACGTCGGCATCAGCTTTGGCTCCGTGGCGCCGATTGTGCTGCGCATGCCCAGGACAGAATCCGCAGTGCGCGGTAAGGTGCTGGACACCGACACCATCGATGCCGCGGTGCGGGTCGCTGGTGACGAGGTGGTGCCCATCGACGACGTGCGCAGCAGCGCGACGTACCGCAGGCGCGTGGCCCAAAACCTGGTCCGGCGCTATCTCACCGCCCTCTCCAAGTCCTGAATCGGCCGCCTCGGCCGCGCGAGTATACATGAGCGAAGACATCTTTCCCGACGAGGTCAAGCTCGTCGAAGCCGAGCGCCGGCTCGACATCACCTGGTCCAACGGGCACGTCAGCCAGTTCACACTCGAGTATGTGCGCGGCTGGTGCCCCTGCGCCGTGTGCCAGGGCCACTTCCAGGAGGAGTGGAACTACCAGGAAGTCGCCAAGCCGCAGCTTCTCGACGTGCTGCCCGTGGGCAACTACGGGATGAAGCTCGTCTGGGGCGACGGCCACGATACCGGCATCTACCAATTCGACGTGCTCTGGGCCATCTGCACCTGCGCCATCTGCGACCCGGAGGGCGCCCGTGCCAAGGAGCGCGTCAGGCCGCGCTTCATGTTGACGCCTGGCCTGCGCCCCTAGATCTCAGCCCACCGGCGCCGATTCGACGACGCTTCGAAGGCAACCTCGAAGGCGCGTCTGTCGCAGATCAGGTAAGCCCTACCTACACCCCAGACGGAGTTCGCAATGAGAGATGACTTGAGGTCGGCTTGTGCCGTGATCGCTACGGCTTTGCTGCTCGCCAGCAGCCCAGCCTTGGCCCAGGACTGGTCCCAAACCGAAATCAGCTACCACGTGGATGATGTGCACGACGTCGTGCTCGCTGACCTCGACGGTGATGGAGACCTCGATGCCCTGTCCGCCGGACAGACCGCCCAAACCGTGGTCTGGATGGCCAACGACGGCGCGGGAGGATTTGCCATACCGACGACGGTCGCCACCGGGCAGGCAAACGTGCGCGCGCTGGCGGCCGACGACGTGGACATGGATGGCAACATCGACATCGTCGGCGTGTCGTGGTCAACGGGCGTTGTCTTCTGGATCCCCGGCGACGGCGCGGGTGGATTCGGCGAGCTCACCGAAGTGGGCGGGCCGACATCGACGCCGACGGTGACCAGGACATCATCGCGGCGTTCGACGCCGAC
>CALBET010000708.1 GCA_937888665.1 uncultured Acidobacteriota bacterium | reverse complement strand
CACGCCGACTCCGTCCGTCAGCGCCTTCACCCGTTCGACGATGTTTTCACGGGTGTAGACGATGGTGTGGTCGCACCCATGCGCCTGTGCGAGTTCCGCCTTCTCGTCGCTGCCGACCGTTCCGATCACCGTCGCGCCCAGATGCTTCGCCCATTGACACGCGATGAGCCCGACGCCTCCGGCCGCCGCATGGATCAGGATGGTGTCTCCTGTTGCGACCGGATAAATCCGCCGCACCAGATACTGCACCGTGCATCCCTTGAGCATCATGGCGGCCGCCTGCTCGTCGGTGATGCCGTCCGGGATCTGCACAAGCCGCGGCGCGTCGATCACCCGCCGCTCAGCGTAGCTGCCGAGGCTCATGCAGTAGGCCACCCGGTCGCCCACCCGCACCCCGGTCACGCCGTCGCCGATCACCTCCACGACGCCGGCTCCCTCGTTACCGATAATCGCCGGCATGGACGGCACCGGGTACAACCCAGTGCGGTGATAGACGTCGATGAAATTGAGACCGGCGGCCGTCTGGCGGATCAGCACCTGCCCGGCGCCCGGCGTGCCTGGATCAACCTCGTCCCAACGCAGCGCCTCGGGGCCGCCATGCTCGTGAATACGAATCGCTTTGGTCATCTGTGCTTCGAGCCTCCATCTGGAACCCACGACGAGTGGGCAGTGAAATCATACCGCCGTGCCGGGCACAGGACCGCGCCGATTCTGCGCCGTGGCGCCCCCTCGGCCGGCGCGAACTTCCTCCCGGGGCTGCTAGACTGTGGCGCACATGTCTCCCGCTTTCGACGCCCATCATCCCCCTGACGAGGCGCTGGTTGCCGACTGCGTCCATTGCGGCTTCTGTTTGCCGGCATGTCCCACGTATGTCCTGTGGGGACGGGAAACCGACTCGCCCCGCGGTCGGATTGCGCTCATCAAGGGCGGCCTGGAGGGAGACACAGACATCACCGACCGCGTCGCGCGCCATTTCGACACCTGCCTGGGCTGTATGGCCTGCGTCACCGCCTGTCCGTCCGGCGTGCAGTACGACAAACTCCTCGGGGCGACCCGGCCCCAGATCGAGCGGCGGGTCGACCGCCCCCTGGCCGACCGACTGTTCCGACGCCTCATCTTCGGTCTCTTCCCGTACCCGGACCGGCTGCGCGTGGTGGCGCTCAAGCTCTGGGGTTATCAGAAACTGGGTCTGCAGCGGTTCGCACGCGGTTCCGGCCTCTTGAAGCTGCTCCCTGAGCGACTGCAGGCGATGGAAGCGGTCATGCCGCCGATCTCACTACGGGGCGCCTGGACCGACGCGCCGGCACGGGTGCCGGCGGTTGGTGAGCGACGCCGCCGGGTGGGGCTGCTGCTGGGATGTGTGCAGCGAGTGTTCTTCGATGACGTCAACGCCGCGACCATCCGGGTGCTGACGGCCGAAGGCTGTGAAGTGGTGATTCCGCCCTCTCAAGGTTGCTGTGGCGCGCTGATGCTGCATGCCGGTCTCGAAGAGGATGCGGCGGCGCTGGCGCGACGGTTCATCGACGCCTTCGACTCGGAAGCGGACGATGTCGACACCATCGTCATCAACTCCGCCGGCTGCGGATCATCGCTCAAAGAGTACGGTCATCTTCTGCGAGACGACCCCAGATACGCCGCGCGCGCCCAGGCGTTGGCCGACAAGTGCAAAGATATCTCAGAGTTGCTCGCCGAGCTGGAGCCCCGCGCCCCACGCCACCCGGTGCCCATCAGCGTGGCCTACCACGACGCCTGTCACCTGCAGCATGCGCAGGGCATCACTGCCGCACCACGACAGGTCCTCGCCACCATTCCCGAACTGGATGTCCGCGAAATCCCAGAGGCGGGTATCTGCTGCGGGTCCGCCGGCATCTACAACTTGGTTGAACCGAGGACCGCCAGTGACCTGGGCGACCGGAAGGCCGCGCATATCCGGACGACCGGCGCGGATGCGGTCGTGTCGAGCAACCCCGGGTGCCTGCTGCAGATCGCCAGCCGGCTAGAACAGGCCGGCGTCCCGACCCGCACGTACCACATGGTGGAGCTGGTGGACGCCTCGATACGCGGAGCGGGTCTTCCTGTGTGAGCGCCCGGCGAAGGACCAGAGACCGGCGGGCTACAGCCCGCCCGGACCGCGGCCCGGGCCGAGCGTGCCGGTCGGGTCAAACCGCCGTTTGACTTCCCGCATGATCGGCAGGCCGTCGCCAATAGGGCCCCAGACACCCACGAGCGACTTCAACTCGGCGTCTGCGCGACGAACCACGACGCTGCCCTGTCCGAGCGGGACGCGACTTCGAAGTGCCATGATGATCGATGCACGCGCGGCGGCGCCACCGGTGAGCAGCACGTGCAAGACTCCGAGGCCGGCTCTCCCGGTCACGGCGTAGTCGAGCTGGTTCGCCTGGGCCTCCTCGCCGATCCGCGCGAGGGTGGAGGACAACTCTGCCGGCATCGTCACGACCTTGAGAATGGTCCCGCCCTGATCGGCACCGAACACCCGCGCGTCGTGGGCACGCCAGGCGCACGTTTCGTCGTCGCCGGTCAACACGACCGCGGTACCACCATGCTGCCCAGCTATGGTGACGGCGTGTGACGCCTGCTGCTCGGCGACGGTCTCAACGGACTCGAAGCGCACCAGCATTCTGGCCGGGGGCGCCGCCAGTTCGAGCGCGGTTGGCATGGATGCCTGCGCGACCAAGCCGGCGACATACGGGGCGCACTGGTCTGTGCCGGGAAAATCGACGACCACCGTGCGCGACGCTTCGGCCAGCGGAGCGAGCTTGAAGGTGGCGTTCACGATGACGCCGAGGCTCCCGAAGGAGCCGGTCAACAGTCGGGCCAGGTCATAGCCGGCGACGTTCTTCACGACAATGCCGCCACTGTGGGCGATGACCCCGTCGGCTCGCACCAGCGTCATCCCGATGATGAGGTCTCGGGGCGCGCCATGCCAGTGCCGGCGCGGTCCACTGTCGTTCGTGGCGACGATTCCACCGATCGTCGCCGAGTCTTCGTCGGGAGGGTCGAGAGCCAGCCACTGACGATGCTCGGCCAGCACGGCATTCAGGGCCGACAGGGTGGTCCCCGCCTGCACCGTCGCGGTCAGGTCCCCGTGCCGATGCGCTTCGACCCCGTCCAACTCGCTCATCGACAGCAACACCTCTATCGACGATGACGTGGGACCCCAGCCGATTTTGGTGCCCCCGCCACGAACAATGACGGTCCGGCCGCGCTCAGTCGCCCACGCGAGAGTCTGGCTGACCTGTGCAGGCGTCGCGGGCTCGACGACCAACCGCGGGAGGACACCGTCTATGATGTCGGTGTGAGCGGCGACGCGAGCGACCGGCGCGTCGAGACGCGAATTCAGGTCGGCCACAGCATCGGCGGGCGAGGCGCTCGTGATCGTGGTCATCGCACTTTATTTCGACCAGTGTCCTACACCCGCGCGGCGAGACCGGCCGTTTCCGCCGGGTGCGCGCGATACGGGCCCGGCACCTCGCCGCACAGGCGCGGCGTGGGAAACAGCTTGTCCGGGTTACATATCCCGTCCGGGTCGAACGCCACGCGCACGAGTTGCATGGTCGCCAAATCGTCGGCGCTGAACATCTTTGGCATATGGCAGGCCTTGTCCGACCCGATGCCGTGCTCTCCGGTGAGTGAACCCCCGACGTCGAGACAGTACGAGAGAATCTCCGACGCCACGTGTTCAGCCAGCTCGGCTTGACCTTCCACCGCTTCGTCGTAGCAGACCAACGGGTGCAGATTGCCGTCACCCGCGTGGAACACGTTGCCGATGGTCAGCCCCGAGCGCTGTTCCAGTGCGCGAATCCGACGGAGCACCTCAGGCAACGTGCTTCGGGGGATCACCCCGTCCTGCACGTAATAGTTCGGCGACACCCGCCCCATGGCGGCGAACGCGGCTTTGCGCCCCATCCATATCCGCCCACGTTGCGCGTCGTCCTGGGCCACCTGCACGCCCCACGCCTGGTTCCGGGCGCACACGGCCTCGATCTGTTTGAATCGCGTCTCGACCTCGCTCTGGGAACCGTCAAGCTCGACGATGAGCACCGCCTCGGCATCAGGAAACCCCGGTTGGACGGCTGCCTCGGCGGCCCGGATCGTGGTGCGGTCCATCATCTCGATGGCGGCGGGTATGATACCGGCCGCAATGACGTCCGACACGGCGTTTCCGGCCGCATCGGTCGAATCGAAGGCGGCCAATAGTGTCCGCACAGCCTGCGGGCGACGCAGCACTCGCAAGGTCACCTTGGTGACCACGGCCAGCGTGCCTTCGGACCCGACGACAACCCCGAGCAAATCGAGGCCAGGGCTGTCCAGCGCCGCGCCGCCCAGGTGCACCATCTCGCCGTCCGGGAGGACGGCCTCGACACCCAGCACGTGATGCACGGTGAATCCGTATTTCAGGCAGTGGGCGCCGCCAGAGTTCTCGGCGAGGTTCCCGCCAATCGAGCAGATGACTTGACTGGAGGGGTCAGGGGCGTAGTAGTAGCCGTCCGACGCCACCTGCCGCGTCACTTCCAGGTTGATCACCCCCGGCTCGACCGTGATGCGCTGGTTGGGAATGTCTATATCGAGCACCCGGTTCATCCGGGTCATGACGATCAGCACGCCCTCTGGATGGGGAAGCGCGCCACCGGACAAGCCGGTGCCCTGGCCACGCGCCACAAACGGCACCGTGCGTTGGTGACACAACCGGACGACCGCCTGTACCTGCTCGGCCGTCTCTGGCAGCACTGCCGCCGCCGGCCGAGACCTATGCGACATCAGCCCGTCGGACTCGTAGGTCAGGAGCTCGCTCTCGTCTCGCACCAATCCATCGGTCCCCACGATGCGCTCAAGCTCGGAGAGGAAATCAGAATCAATCATTGTCAATCAACACCGATCATCACGGTCTGCCGGTGTACTGGTCGATGACGTTCTCGATCGCGCGGCGGCAGACGCGGCAAAAGCCCACCGGGTTGCGGGTAAACATGATGCAATCGACCTCAGAGCGATACAAGCCGGTCGGCTCGTACGAGGCGCCTTCGAACGCCCCGACTTTGCCAGCATGTGGCATGCCTCGCAGCAGCGCCGTCTCCCGTTCCATCTGCTGGGTAAACAGGCGGTCCAACGCGCTCTCGGCGGCCCCATCTTCTCGCAGGCCGCGTCGCTCCTGCTGAGCGGCGACACTGCCGCTCTCGAACGCCTCCTTGTCCCACGGTGTGGGGAGCGGGGTGTCCGCGTTGATCAGATCGCCCCACTTCACGCTCTGGGGATCGTGCAGGGCGGTCACATTCGGCTCCCACGGCTCCACGTGATACGCGGCGCCGGTCTCGTAGGCGACGTCCGATGTGTAGTACTCGTCGGCCAATCCCGCGAAGTGGTGACCGAATTCGTGCACAAACACATATTCAGCGAATCCGGTATCCGCCGCGGCGGTCGCCTGAAAATTGAAAATCCCCCCGCCGCCATACTGCTCCTCGTTCACGAGTATCTCAAGAAATTCGTAGGGCGCCGCCGACGCGGCGTCGCGGAGCGCCCGGTTGTCGTAGGTGAGCAGATAGCGCTCTGAATCGAAGATGTTGTACTCGGCGGACAGGGGCGTCCGGCGGAACTCGCCGGCGCGCGGGCGGCTGACACCCGACTCCACCGACGGCAGGTCGAGCCCCCGCACGTTGAAGTCGTCCTTACGACCGCGGAACGGCTCCTCCTCGAACAGCGCGTTCACCAGCCGGGTGGCATCCGCGTGAAACTTCGGAAGCTCGGCGTCGGTGTACCCCTCCCCGATCACCAGCAGGTCCACCTTCTCCGACGGCGGACCGTTCTCGAACACTGTCCACACTTCGCCCATCGGCTCGCGGTCGACCGCGTTCACGAACCGGGAATTCGGATCAATCACCGTCGACCAGAGTTCGTGAAAACTGTTCTCGACATCGCGCACTTTCAGCACCACCTGCACGGGGACCTTGGGCCAGGGAAAGCGTAACGACTCATGAAAACTCCGAGAGACGTCGCGAGACTCAGCCGTGGTCTCCCATTCGCCATAGATGGAGGCGAATCCACGGGAGTACAGCACCCGGTTCGTGCGGCGATCGACCACCTCGAAGCGATATTTCCCCAGGTTCAGGTCGTCCACGAGCCTCGTCCGACTCCCACTCCAGGGTCCATCGGACACGATCTGGTCGAGCGCGATGATCTCCTGGCCGAGCCCGCCGGAGTGGACGTAGTCCACGCGCATCGTTTTGTCCTGGAACGCCGCGTCGAACCCCCCCGGCGCCTGCCCGCTGGTGACCGAGCCGAACGCCAGGGCCATCGCGACGAGGCTCGAAACGGAGACGAAGGACAAACGGGTGACCGTCATGCCGACCATTCTAGTGTCCCGTCATAGAACTTCGAAACACCGCCCCTGGTCTGGGCCGCCAACGAGTGGTCCGCTGTGGTTCGGACGGCAGAACGGTCGGCACGCGCTACACTTGACGAGTTCGCTCCTCATGGGCGCCCTCGGACCCACG